>JBBIOF010000167.1:0-5900 GCA_037443505.1 Candidatus Rokuibacteriota bacterium | reverse complement strand
GCTCGCGCTGGGCGGCAACGACGCCGAGCGGGCGGCGCTGGCGCGCCGGCTGGCCGAGGCCGGCGCGCTCGAGTAGGAGGATCGATGCCCTACGGTCGCTACTACGAGGACTTCACGGTGGGCGAGGTCATCAGGCACTGGCCCGGCCGCACCATCACCGAGGCGGACTGCACCTGGTTCGCGCTCCTCACGATGAACCAGCACCCCCTGCACAGCGACGCCCACTACGCCGAGCGCCACACCCAGCACGGGCGCCGGGTCGTGCTGGGGCCGCTGGTGTTCTCCGTGGGCATCGGCATGACGGTGGCCGACGTGTCGGGGCGGGCCATCGCCAACCTGGAGATCGAGCGGATCACCCACGACCGCCCCACCTTCATCGGCGACACGCTCTACGCGGAGAGCACGGTCCTGGGCCTCCGGGAGTCGCGGCAGGGCGACCGCGGGGTGGTCACGGTGGAGACGCGGGTCAGCAACCAGCGCGGCGAGGTGGTGATGACCTTCCGCCGCAAGGTCCTGCTCCCCCGGCGGAGCCACCCCACCCTGGGCGAGGGGAAGCTGCCGGCATGAGGCGGCCGCCGCTCGACGGGCTCCGCGTCCTCGCCGTCTCCCAGTTCGGCGCCGGCCCCTTCGGCACCCAGGTGCTGGCCGACCTGGGCGCTGAGGTGATCAAGATCGAGGACCCGGCGGTCGGCGGCGACGTGTCGCGCTACGTCCCGCCGTGGGCCCTCGAGGGTGACTCCCTCTACTTCCAGTCGTTCAACCGCGGCAAGAAGTCCGTGACCCTGGACCTCCAGCACCCCGAGGGTCGGGCGGTCTTCCACGACCTGGTCCGCGTGTCGCATGCCGTCTACAACAACCTCCGGGGCGACCTGCCGGCGAAGCTCGGCCTCACGTACGAGGCGCTCCGCGGGGTGAACCCCGCGGTCGTGTGCTGCTCGCTCTCCGGTTTCGGCACCACGGGGCCGCGCGCAGCCGAGCCCGGCTACGACTACCTGATCCAGGGCTACGCGGGGTACATGTCCATCACGGGCGAGCCGGACGGGCCGCCCGGCAAGTGCGGCGTCTCGGTGATCGACTTCGCGGGCGGCTACGCCTCCATGCTGGGGCTCATGGTGGGGCTGTGGGACGCCGCCCGGACCGGGGTGGGGCGTGACGTGGACGTGTCGCTGCTCGACACGGCGGTCAGCATGCTCTCGTACTTCGCCACCTGGACCCTCAACCGGGACTGGGAGCCCCGGCGCGTGGCCGACTCGGGCCACCAGACGCTGGTGCCCTCGCAGAACTTCCGCACCCGCGACGGCTGGATCGTGGTCTTCTGCGCCAAGGAGAAGTTCTGGGAGGCGCTGATCGACGCGCTGGAGCTCGGCGACCTCGGCGCCGATCCCCGCTTCGCCACCTTCGCCGACCGCCTCGCCCACAAGCAGGAGCTGCTGGCCGTCCTCGTGCCCCGGTTCCGGGAGCGCACCACCGACGAGTGGCTGGCCCGGCTCCGCGGCCGGGTGCCCTGCGCGCCGGTGAACACGGTCCGGCAGGCGCTGGAGGACGCGCAGGTGCGCGCACGGGGCATGATCGTCGAGGTGGAGCACCCCACGTACGGGACCATCCGCGAGGTGGCCTCCCCCATCCGGACCGAGGGGGCCCCCGTCCGACCGGCGCCCGCCCCGCGGCTGGGCGAGCACACGGCGGAGGTGCTCCGCGACCTGCTGGGGTACGGTCCCGAGCGGGTGGCGGCTCTCCTCGCCGCGGGGGCCCTGGGGCGCGGCGTTCCCCGGGACGGCGGCCTGCGCTAACCTTGGACGGAGACCTCCGGAGCACGGGAGGCATGCCATGACCGAGCGGGCCCTGCCCCGGGAAGATGTCGAGGAGTCCGCCGGGACGGCCGTCGCGCCGCCCTGGATGACCATCCTCCACAACTGCGACTGCCACACCTTCGAGGACGTCGTCCGCCAGCTCCAGAAGGCCATCGGCTGCAGCGAGGCGGAGGGCTGGGAGATCGCCTGGCAGGTGCACAACACCGGCAAGGCGGTCGTCAAGGTTGGCCCCGAGGCCGAGTGCGTCCGGGTGGGCAACATCCTGGCATCGATCGGCCTGGTGGTGACCGTCGTCCAGTCCTGACCCCCGGGCCGCGGAGACGTCCCTGGGTCCCGCTTCTCCCTCCTGGCCGGCATCGCGCTGCTCGCCGGCTGCCGGCGAGCGCCGCTAGGAGCGAGCCGGCCGCGGCGCCTCGCACGCGGGCGCGAAGGAGGCCCTCAGGACCTCCCGCACGCGCTCGGGGTCGAGCCCGAGCGCCGCCACCGCCTCCCGCACTTCCTCGAAGGTGGCGTCGGGGTCGGCGGCCAGCTTCTGCCGCTTGAACCAGTCCTCGCGCGTCTCCAGCCCCATCGCCTCGGCCAGCAGCGACACGTAGTTGACGATCTCGAAGGGCCGGCCGGCCTGCTCGCCGCAGATCTCGCGGTGGCAGGAGTGGTAGATGGTGGCCAGGACGTCCACGCCGGCCGCCTCCGCGGCGGCCATCACCTCCCGCACGTGGGCCTCCCACCCCGCCCGTCCCAGCCGGTTGATGTACCGGGCCCCGCAGTGGCGGCCCAGCGCGGCCGGGTTGGGCACCTCCACGTACTCCAGCCCGGGGATGGCCCGGAGCAGGGCCCGCGTGCTGGACCAGTCCAGGTCCTGCTGGGGGTGCCCGGTGTGGTAGTGGAGCCCCACGCGGCGCTCCACCCGGCGCACGAACCGCACGCGGTCCAGGTGGCGGACGAGGAAGGCCGTGACGTGCTCGTAGGGGAACGGCACCTGGTGCTCGCGCGCGACGACCTCGTCGTAGTGCTCGTTACAGGAGGGGCACCACATGAGCACGTGCCTCGGGCGGTAGGCGCCGAAGTGCCGGAGGCTGTTGCCGGCGTAGCGCCGGCCGGCCTCGGCGGCCCCGTTGAGCCAGTGCACGACGCCGCAGCAGTAGGCCGGGCCCCCGACGGCGTGGAAGTCGAACCCCATGGCCCGGAGCACGGCGATGACGGTGGCCGCGATGTGGGCGGTCCGCAGGATGTTGCAGCCCAGATAGAGGAGCAGGTCCTTCGGCTCGGGGTCGTGGGGTGGACGGTCGGCGAAGGGCTTCGCCCCGCCGGGGAACTGGAGCGCGGCGAGCACGTTGATCTCGCCGAAGTAGCGGGCGAACGGGAACCCGCCCCCCACGGCTACATCACCGGCCCGATGATCCAGGGCGCGAACTCCTCCTCCCCCACCCCGGCCAGCTCGCTCTTCGTCCGCTTGCCCGACGCCACCGCCACGATCTCCTCGAAGATCCGGCGGCCCACCTCGGGCAGCGGCGTCCCCGTCAGGATCACGCCGCAGTCGATGTCCATGTCGTCCTCCATGTGCCGGTAGACGAGCGAGTTGGTGGCCAGCTTGATGGAGGGCACCGGCTTGCACCCGAAGACCGAGCCGCGGCCCGTGGTGAAGCAGATCACGTTGCAGCCGCCGGCCACCAGGCCGGTGATGGACACGGGGTCGTGCCCCGGCGTGTCCATGAAGACGAACCCGCGGGTGGTGATGGGCTCGCCGTAGAGGAAGACGTCCATCAGGGGCGTGGTCCCGCCCTTGGTGACGCCGCCCAGCGACTTCTCGAAGACAGTCGTGAGGCCGCCCGCCTTGTTGCCGGGCGCCGGGTTGTTGTCCATCGCGTCGATGCCCCGGCAGTACCACTCCCACCACCGGTAGCGGTCGAGGAGCTTCCTGGCCACTCCCTCGCTCACCGCGCGGCGGATGAGCAGGTGCTCGGCGCCGTAGATCTCCGGGGTCTCTGCCAGCACCCCGGTGCCGCCGTACCGGACCAGCTCGTCCACGGCCCAGCCCAGGGCGGGATTGGCCGTGATGCCCGAGTTGCCGTCGGAGCCGCCGCAGTTGGTGGCCAGCACGATCTCCGACACCGGCTGCCTGGTGCGGCGTGCCGCGTCGGCCTGGGGCAGGAGGCGGGCCACCGCGTCGGCCGCCCGGTCCACCGCCTTGCGGATGCCGCCCGACTCCTGGATCGTGACGACCGCGGGCCCCGGACGGCCGGACCCGGCCAATCGCTGCCGCTCCACCAGGGCCGCCGCCTGATTCACCTCGCACCCCAGGCCGACCAGGACGTAGCCGGCCACGTTCGGGTGGCGGGCGTACCCGGCCAGCACGCGCTGCAGCGCGAGGTGGTCCTCCCCGAAGAGCCTGGTGCCGCAGCCCGACTTGTGGGTGATGGCCAGGACGCCGTCCACGTTCGGGTAGTCGCGCTGCACGTCGCGGAACCGGTCGCGCACGAACTGGGTGACGCTGGCCGAGCAGTTCACCGTGGAGACGACGGCCACGTAGTTCCGGGTGCCCACCCGGCCGTCGTCGCGCCGGTAGCCCTCGAAGTACCGCATCCGCTCGGGCGGGTAGTGCTCGACCGGCCGCACGTCCACGCCGACCTCGTAGCGGTCCGGCGGCAGCTCGCCGATCCCCAGGTTGTGCACGTGGACGTGCTCCCCGGGGGCGATGTCCCGGGTGGCGAAGCCGATGACCTGGCCGTAGCGCCGCACGGGCTGCCCGGCCGGGACGGCGCGCCGGGCCACCTTGTGCCCCGCAGGGATGTCCTGGAGCACCTGGAGGCGCCGCTCGCCGTCCTCCAGGACGGTGCCGGCCGGCAGCTCCTTCCTGACGATGGCCACGTCATCCTCCGGCCTCAGGACGACGGCCCGCTCGGCAAGCGCGTACGTGGGCACGGCGGCTACCCCCCTCGCTCGACCCTGACCATGGGTCCCCCGGGTGGCCCCCACTATACCGCCACCCTCACTGGCCCGGCGGCTTGATCTGGAGGACGGCGAGCGGCTCCCGCTCGAGCTGGATGGTCGTGTGGTCGATGCCGAAGCGCACGTGCAGCACCGAGTGGATCTCCTCGAGCAGCCGGTCGGCCTCGGCCAGGTCCTCCACCACCACGTGGGCACTCATCGCCTCGCGGCCGGAGGTGAGCGTCCAGACGTGGAGGTCGTGCACCCGCCGGACCCCGGGCACGGCCACGATCGCCTCCGCGATCTTCCCCACCTCCAGGTGGGCCGGGACGGCTTCCAGGAGGACGTTGACGGCCTGGCGGAGCAACCCCCAGGTCCGCGGCACGATGACGATGGCGATTGCGGCGCTCATCAGCGGGTCGGCCACCGTCCAGCCCGTGGACGTCACCACCGCCGCCGCGACCAGGACCCCCAGCGAGGTGATGGCGTCGCTCACCACCTCCAGGTAGGCGGCCCGCACGTTCAGGCTCGCGCCGGCGCCTGCGCGGAGGAGCACGGCGGCGGCCACGTTGACCGTCAGGCCGACCGCCGCCACGGCCATCATGGGCCCGCCCAGCACCTCGCGGGGCGCCAGGATCCGCTGGTAGGCCTCGAAGAGGAGCACGCCGGCCACGACCAGGAGGACCAGCGCGTTCACCAGGGCCGCCAGGATCTCCACCCGGTAGTACCCGTACGTCTTCTCCGGCGTCGGCGGCCGGCCGGCGATCCAGATGGCGAACAGGGCGAGCGCGAGGCCCCCCGCGTCGGTGAGCATGTGGGTGGCGTCGGCGGCCAGGGCGAGGCTGCCCGTCCACAGCGCGCCCGCCACCTCCACGACGAGGAAGCCGCCGGTGAGCGCGAGCGCCGCGGTGAGCCGCCCGCGCGACCGGCGCGCGGCGGTCTCCCGGTGTGCGTGGGCCGTCATCATCGCTGGCTCGAGCGGTCAGGGAATCCCATGGAGACTCACCGCGGGCATGTCCGGCGTCGTGACTAGCGTAGTCCGCCCCCGGCCGGCGCGGAAAGCGATATCCGCGGCCGACGGCGCGCCCGCCCCGGCCGGTGCCCCGGTGTCGCCCGGCTCCCGGCCCCGGCAGGCTCCTGCCTCCACCGGATCGCCGGCCC
>JBBIOF010000166.1:0-5909 GCA_037443505.1 Candidatus Rokuibacteriota bacterium | reverse complement strand
GCCGCGCATCCCGCGAGCAGCCAGGCCGCCAGCAGCGCCGGAGCGGCCTGCCGGGCCCTCACGAGCCGGACGACACGGCGGGCGCGGGGCGCCCGCGGCGGAGGAGCAGGGGGTAGACGGGGACCAGCCAGGTGGCCACGGTGAGCACGCCCAGCACCAGCGCCGCGGGACGCGAGAAGAACTGGGTGACGTCCCAGCCGGTCTTGATCATGCTCACCATGAAGTTCTGCTCCAGGATGGGCCCCAGCACCATGCCCAGCACGATGGGCGCCACCGGGATGCCGTTGGCCTCCAGGAAGTAGCCCAGGATGCCCATGGCCAGCATCAGGCCCACGTCGAAGGGGCTGTTGTTGATGGCGAAGGAGCCCACGATGCAGAACATGAGGATGGCGGGCATCAGGATGTTCCGCGGCACCCGGAGCATGAGGCCGCTCGCCTTGATGGCCAGGTAGCCGAAGGGGACCATGAGCAGGTTGGCGACGATGAAGGAGAGGTACACGGCGTAGACGAGCTGGGGCTGCTGCTCGAACACCATGGGCCCCGGGCGCAGGCCCTTCATGAAGAGCACGCCGATGACGATGGCGGTGATGGAGTCGCCCGGGATCCCGAAGACCAGGGCGGGAACCCAGTCGCCGGCCAGGCACGCGTTGTTGGCGGTGCCGGCGTCCACGATGGGCTCGATGGCTCCCTTGCCGAACTTCTCCGGCTCCCGCGAGAAGCGCCGGGCCAGCGCGTAGGCGATCCAGGCGGCGATGTCGGCGCCGGCCCCCGGCAGCACGCCGATGAAGGTGCCCAGGGCCCCCGCGCGGGCCATGTTGGCCCGGTACCGCCAGAGCGTCCGGGCCACCCCGCGGAAGATGGCCTCGGCACGGACGGTGGCGATGGGGTACTTCATCTGCGCGCTACCCATGTTGCGGAGCACCTCGGAGACGCCGAAGAGCCCGATCATGGCCGGGATGAAGTCCACGCCGTTGAGCAGCTCCGTGACGCCGAAGGTGAAGCGGGGGTAGCCCAGCGTGATGTCCACGCCCACCGTGGAGAAGAACAGCCCCACCATGAGGGCCAGGCCCGCCTTGAGCGGCGACGAGGCGGCGATCATGACCGTGGCCGACAGCCCGAGCGCCGCCAGCCAGAAGTACTCGAACGAGGTGAAGCGGAGCGCCACCTCGGCCAGCAGCGGCGCCGCCGCCATGAGCACCAGGGCCCCGAAGAGGCCGCCGATGGCGGAGGTCACCACGTCCACGCCCAGTACCAGCTCGGCCTGGCCCTGCCGGGTCAGCTCGTAGGAGTCGTCGGTGTAGGCCGCGGAGGACGGGGTGCCCGGGATGCGCACCAGCGCCGCGGGGATGTCGCCGGCGAAGATGGCCATGGCCGACATGGTCACCATGGCCACCAGCGAGGGCAGCGGGTCCATGAAGAAGGTGAAGGGCAGGAGCAGCGCCGCCGCCATGGTGGCGGTGAGCCCGGGCATGGCCCCGATGAACAGGCCGTACAGGCTGCAGGCGGCGATGACGGCGAGCACCTTCCAGCTCGCCAGCATGCCCAGCGCGGCCAGGAGGTGCTCGATCACCGCGCTACCACCAGAGGATCCCGGTGGGCAGGGGCACCCGGAGGACCTTGAAGAAGAGGAGGTGGACGAAGGCGGTGAACAGGGCGGCGACCACGGCCGCCCGCAGGGCGCCCACCTCCAGGCGCCACATGAGCACGAAGAGGATCGCCGCGCCGGTCACGAGGAAGCCCAGCCGGTCGGCCAGCGCGATGTAGGCGGCCACGGCCGCGATCACGAACAGCGCGTTGACGAACCCGGTGCTCCGGAGCACGCGGTCCCAGGCCACCCGCGGGCCGGCGGCCCCCTCGCGGAAGCCCCGGACCGCCAGCGCGACGCCCAGCGCAGCCATGAGCCCGCCCACGATCCGGGGGAAGAGAGCCGGGCCGGGCTGGCCGCCCTCCATGGGAGGGTAGGTCAGCGTGGCCGCGAAGACGAGGGCGCCGGCCCCCGCGAAGCCGGCGCCCACCAGGGTGTCGCTGATCCGCATCCGGGCGCGCGCTACTTGGTGAGTCCGGCCTCCTTCATGAGCACGCCCATCGTCCGGTCCTGCTCCTCGAGGAACGCGGCGAAGTCCCGCGAGCCCTTGTAGAGGACGCCGAAGGGCGCCTTCTGCATGAACTCGACGAACTCCTTGCTCCGGACCACCTTCTCGAGCGCCCGCTCGTAGACGGCCACGATCTCGGGCGACGTGCCCCGGGGCAGCGCGATGCCTCGCCAGGCTCCCATGGTCCAGTTGATCCCCAGCTCCTTCAGCGTGGGCACGTCCTGGAAGGCGGGGTCGCGCCGGTCGGCCATGTTGGCCAGCGCCCGCACCTTGCCGGCCTCGATCATGGGCCGTCCCTCCACCAGGCTGGCCGTCACCACCTGGACGCCGCCGGCCGCCAGCTCCTGGAGCGCGGGCGCGGCACCGTTGGACGGCACCCACGGGATGGCGTCGATGGGCAGCCCGGCCGCCTTCAGCATGCCGGCGCGGGCCAGGTCCCAGATGCCGCCCCGGCCGGTGCCCGAGGCCTTGAGCTTGCCGGGGTTGGCCCGGGCGTGGTCCAGCAGCTGCTTGACGGTCTTGAACTCCGAGCTCGCCGCCACCTGCACGCCGGCCGGGTCGATGTTGAGCAGCGCCACCGGCGTGAACTCACGGTAGGTGAGCGGCGTCAGGCCCATCCAGTGCATCATCGCCAGCTCGACGGTGACGATGGTGATGGTGTGGCCGTCGGGCGCCGCGGTGGCGCCGGCGGTGTGCCCCACCGCGCCGCTGCCGCCGGTGCGGTTGACCACCGTGACCGGCTGGCCGAGCTCCTTCTCCAGCAGCGCGGCCACCATCCGGGCGATGCGGTCGGTGCCCCCGCCGGCGGCCCACGGGCAGATGAGCTGGACGGGGCGGTTGGGGACCTTCGCCTGCGCCAGGGCGGGCGCCGGGTCCCCGGCGGCGGCGAGCAGCGTGACCAGAGCGGCGACGATCGCGAGACGGAAGCGTCGATTCATGGTCTCCCTCCCCGGTGCTTCGGCGCGACCGTACTCGACCGGGCGGACCGCGGTCAAGGGGTGTTCGGACCAGCGCGGTGAGGCGATGCGCTCAGCGCCCGTGAACGAATCGCGTCAGGCCCGGAGCAGGCTCACCTCCATGGCGTCGTCGCCGAAGGCGACCTCGCGGGAGGCGTACCGGCCCGCGCCGTCCCGCACGTAGGCGAGGTAGGGCGCCACCGCGCGGCGGAAGGTCCCGGTGTTGTCGGCGACCACCACGGCCCCGGGCGCCAGCCGGGGCTCGAGCTGGCGCAGGTAGTCCAGGTAGTCCTCCTTGGCCGCGTCGATGAGGACGAAGTCGAACCGGCCCGGCAGCAGGGGGACGACCCGGAGCGCGTCGCCGGCCACCACCTTCACCTTGCGCGCGAGTCCCGCCGCCTCGACGTTGCGCCGGACCAGGTCCGCCATGTAGGGGTTCACCTCGATGCAGGTGAGCCGGCCGCGGGGCGGCAGCGAGGCCGCGATGAGGATGGCCGAGTAGCCCAGCAGCGAGCCGATCTCGAGCGCACGGGTGGGCCGGTGGCGCTCGATGAGCCGCCGCAGCAGGCGCCCCTTGCGGCGCCCGACGACGGGGATGCGCCAGAGGGTGGTGGCGCGGTCCATGAGCGCCAGCATGCGCTGCTGCCGCTTCGTCATGTCAGGCGCGCGGCAGGCGTGCCGCCACGCCGTCGGGCAGGGGGTAGCGCCGGTCCCACGGGCCGGCCTTGATGATCTGCCCCGGCAGGGGACGGCCCACGACGTCCTGGACGCGGCGGGCGGCCGCGACCAGGCGGTCGAGGTCGATGCCGGTCTCGATCTCCATGGCGTGCAGGCAGTGCACCAGGTCCTCCGTGCAGACGTTGCCGGAGGCGCCCGGCGCGAAGGGGCAGCCGCCCAGGCCTCCGATGGAGGCGTCGAAGTGGGTCACGCCGCACTCCATGGCCGCCATGATGTTGGGAATGGCCATGGCCCGGGTGTCGTGGGTGTGGAGCGTCCACTCGATGCCCGGGAACCTGGGCATCAGGTGCTCGAAGGTGCGGGCGACCTGGCGCGGGTTGGCCATGCCCGTGGTGTCGGCGAGGCCGATGGCCCGGGCCCCCAGGTCCACCAGGCGGGCCACCACGCTCTCCAGCCGGTCGAGCGGCGTCCGGCCCTCGAACGGGCAGCCGAAGGAGGTGGAGATGCCGCAGGCGACGGGCACCCGCGCCCGCTCGGCCACCTGCATGACGGCCCGGAGCTTCTCGATGGACTCCGCGACGGTCATGTTGACGTTGGCCAGGTTGTGGCTCTCGCTGGCCGACACCACGGTGTGGATCTCGTCCACGCCCGCGTCGACGGCCCGGACCGCCCCCTTGTCGTTCGGGACTAGGGCCGCGTAGCGAGTGCCCGGGCGCCGCCGGATGCGGGCCATCACCTCCTCGGCGTCCCTGAGCTGGGGGACCGCCTTGGGGTGGACGAAGGAGGTGACCTCGATGCGCGGCAGACCGGCCTCGGACAGGAGGTCCACGACCTCCACCTTGAGGTCGGTGGGGATGAAGTCCGGCTCGATCTGAAATCCGTCTCGGGGCCCGACCTCGCAGAGGGTGACGCGCGCTGGAAGCTTCATCGCCGGCTACTGTAGAGCACCGCGCGGGCCGGCTCAAGCGGCAGGTGCCGGACCCCTGGATCGTGGGCGAGGTGAAGGACGCCGACCTCTACACCGTCATCGCCCACTGGGGCCTCGAGGCGGGAGCAGACGGGACGGGCGCGCCCCGGGAGCAGGGGTGACAAAAGTCACAGCGGGCCCCGCCGCCCCCGCGGAACCCTGGGCGCGGTGGAGCACCACGCGAGGGGGACGCGCATGAAGCGACCGAGGCCGAGCCGCTCCGACGAACCCATCGAGGCGCTCCTGCGGGAGCGGAAGGCCCTCGACTGGCGCCCGCCGCACGCCCGGTGGTTCGTGGGCGGGCGGCTCAACGCCGCCGACCATTGCCTGGACCGCCACGTGGAGGGGCCGCGGCGCAACAAGGCGGCGCCCGGAGCCCCCTATCGAGTCAGCTCCCGCCCAAGCGCCCCGGTGGCAGGGGAGGGACGTGGCCGCTGAGCCGCTCGAGCACCGCGCGATCGACGATGCGGGCGCGGCCCCCGGCGGCGAGCCGGACGGCGCCGGACCGCTGCAGGTGGCGGAGGGCGCGGGTGGCCACCTCGCGCACGGTGCCCACCATGGCGGCCAGCTCGTGGCGCGGGGGCAGCGCCACCAGGCCGTCCCTCGCGGGCAGGCGGAGGAGCACGCCCGCGATGCGGGAGGCCACGTGCCGCAGCGAGAGGGCCCCGGCCAGGGCGCTCAGCTCGCGGACGCGGGCGGCGAGGACGCGGGTCACCGAGAGCCCGATCTCGGGGTACTGGAGCATCAGCTCCTCCAGCGCCTGCCGGGGCACCAGCAGGATCACCGTGGGCTCCATGGCCTCCGCGTTGGCCACGGTGGGGCCGCCGTCGAAGGCGGCCGCGTCGCTGAAGGACTGGCCGGCACCGATGCGATGGAGGTCCTGCTCCTTGCCCTCCTCGGAGCTCTTGAAGATGCGGACGCTGCCCCTGCCCACCAGGTAGAGGCCGCGCGAGGGGTCGCCCTCGGCGTAGATCAGGGCGCCCCTGGAGTAGGTCCGGGTGACGACGCGGCGGCGGATCGCCTCCAGGATCTCCGGAGGCAGCGAGGCGAAGTAGGGATGCCGTTTCAGGACGGGGGTCGGATCGGCCACGGGCGGCTCCGCGACGCGGCCAGTGTAGCGCAATGGTGAGCCTCAAGCGAGTGTACGAGCGGCCGTCCCGCGCCGACGGCGAGCGCGTGCTGGTGGACCGGCTGTGGCCGCGGGGGCTCGGCCGC
>JBBIOF010000165.1:0-5915 GCA_037443505.1 Candidatus Rokuibacteriota bacterium | reverse complement strand
TGGGCCACCCGCCCCGCCTCCCGTGGACATCCGCTCCGCGCTCGGACGGGGGGGCGGGGCCGGCGGGCAAGGCGGCGGGCGGGGCGGCATCGAGGGCGAGCCCATCCCGCTCGACTCTCGGGACCCGAAGTTCAGCGACTACCTGGACCGCGTGCGGCGGATGATCAAGGAGCGCTGGGGCTTCCCGTGCGTGAAGAACCCCGTCACGAGGGAGTGCGAGTACAAGAGCGCCCAGCTGGTGGTGGAGTTCGGGATCGCCAAGGACGGCAAGGTGCCCTTCGTCAACGTCATGCGCTCGTCGGGGTGGCCCATCTACGACGACTACGCGGTCAACGCCATCAAGCTGGCCGCCCCGTTCCCGCCGGTGCCCGACAGCATCAGCAAGAAGGGCATCCCGATCCTCGCGACCTTCAACTACGTCGTGGACACCTCCCTGACCAACCTCCTCCGGTGAGGGCGGCGGCTTGACACGCTGCCAATCTGGCAGGTAGCATGGGCGGTACTCTGGATAGGCTCGTAGCTCAGTGGGAGAGCGCCTCTCTGACGCAGAGGAGGTCGGCGGTTCGAAACCGCCCGAGCCTACCATTTCATCCTTTCCCAGGGGTGTATGGCCGCGTCTGAAGAAGAGCGACATCTCGCGCTGACCGGCGAGTTCGACTGCGATCCGTCGCCGCTCTCCACGCTCCGCCACTCCACCTCGCACGTCATGGCCCAGGCGGTGAAGCGCCTGTTCCCGGACGTGAAGCTGGCGATCGGCCCGGCCATCGAGGACGGCTTCTACTACGACTTCCTCAAGGCGCAGCCCTTCACGCCGGAGGACCTGGAGCGGATCGACGCCGAGATGCGCGAGATCGCGCGGGCCGACCTCCGCTTCGAGCGGAGCGAGATGGCGCGCGAGGACGCCATCCGCTTCTTCCGCGAGCGGGGCGAGCCCTTCAAGGTGGAGATCCTGGAGGGGATCGACGCGCCGCGCGTGAGCCTCTACCGGCAGGGGGAGTTCGTCGACCTCTGCCGCGGCCCGCACGTGCCGTCCACGGGCCAGGTGCGGTTCTTCAAGCTGCTCTCCTCCTCCGGAGCCTACTGGCGGGGGAGCGAGAAGAACCCCATGCTCCAGCGCATCTACGGGACGGCCTGGCTGACCCAGGACGAGCTGGACCGGCACCTGTGGCGCCTCGAGGAGGCTCGCAAGCGCGACCACCGGCGGCTGGGGCGGGAGCTCGACCTCTTCGACTTCCACGACGTGGCGCCGGGGGCGCCCTTCTGGCTGCCCAACGGCATGGTCCTCGTGCGCGAGCTGGAGCGCTACGCGCGCGAGTCGCTGGACGCGCACGGCTACCAGGAGATCTCCACGCCGCTCCTGGTCAACAAGCGCCTGTGGGAGCAGTCGGGCCACTGGGAGCACTACCAGGACAACATGTTCAAGGTCGAGGTGGAGGGCGAGATCTTCAGCCTGAAGCCCATGAACTGCCCCGAGTCCACCTACGTCTACCGGCGCGCGCTGCGCTCCTACCGCGACCTGCCGCTCCGGCTCAGCGAGATGGGCCGCTGCCACCGCAACGAGCGGTCGGGCACGCTCACCGGCCTGGTGCGCGTGCGGCAGTTCACGCAGGACGACGCCCACATCTACTGCCGGCCGGACCAGCTCCAGGACGAGATCTCGGCCCTGCTGGGCCTGGTCCGGGAGTGGTACAAGACCTTCACGCTGGAGCCGTCCTTCAAGCTGTCCACGCGGCCGGAGAAGTACCTGGGGACGGTGGCGCAGTGGGACGCGGCCGAGCAGGCCCTGCACGAGGCGCTGCGCGCCAACGGGCTCGCCTACGACCTGAACCCCGGGGACGGCGCCTTCTACGGCCCCAAGATCGACGTGGACGTGCAGGACGTCCTGGGCCGGCGCTGGCAGATCGCCACCATCCAGGTGGACCTCACGATGCTGCCCGAGCGCTTCCAGCTGGAGTACATCGACGCCGACGGCCAGCCGAAACGGCCGGTGGCCATCCACCGGGCCATCTTCGGCTCCTACGAGCGGTTCATCGGGATCCTCACCGAGCACTACGCCGGTGCCTTCCCCACCTGGCTGGCGCCGGTGCAGGCCCGCGTGCTGCCCGTGAGCGAGAAGCACGCGGACTACGCCCGCACCGTCCACGAGAGGCTGCGGGCCGCCCGCATCCGCGCGGAGCTGGACGACCGCAACGAGAAGCTGGGCTACCGGATCCGCGAGGCGCAGCTGCGCAAGGTGCCGTACATGCTCGTGGTGGGCGAGCGCGAGCGCCAGCGCGGCACGGTGAGCCTTCGCCACCGCACGGGGGAAGAGTTCAGGGACGTCCCCTTCGAGCGCGTGCTGACCGACCTCGCGCGCGAGACCGGCGCGCGGGCCCCCGACCTCACCGTGGGCCGCTCGTGACGTCGCGGTCCGGCGGCCGCGCGCCGCGAGGGCGGCGGGTGATCACCACCGACTACCCCGCCGCGCCGACCGGCGTCGCGCGCCGCGGCTAACGAGGAGCCAGCCTATCAGTCAGACGAGGGAAATACGTGTCAACGAGGGCATCCGGGTCCGCGAGGTCCGGGTGGTCAGCGCGGAGGGCGAGCAGCTGGGCATCATGCCGATCCAGCAGGCCCTGGACATCGCCCGGCAGCGGGAGCTCGACCTGGTGGAGGTGGCGCCCGACGCGCAGCCACCCGTCTGCCGGATCATGGATTTCGGCAAGTACAAGTACACCCAGGCCCGGCGCCTGAAGGAAGCGCGCAAGAAGCAGACGACCATCCAGATCAAGGAAGTGAAGATGGGGCCCAAGACCGAGAAGCACGACTTCGACTTCAAGGTCAAGCACGTGCGGCGCTTCCTTGAGGAGGGCCACAAGGCCAAGGTCACCGTCCGCTTCAAGGGGCGGGAGATGGCCCACACGGAGCTGGGCTGGAAGATGCTCCAGAAGATGGTGGAGGCGGTGCAGGACCTCGCCAGCGTGGAGAACAACCCGCGCATGGAGGGACGGATGCTGCACATCGTCCTCACGCCGAAGCCGCAGCACTCGCAGCAGCACTGAGGAGATCCGGGATGCCCAGGATGAAGACCAAGCGCGGCGCGGCCAAGCGGCTCAAGAAGACCGCGTCCGGCAAGCTCAAGCGGCGCAAGGGGTGGAAGAGTCACCTGCTGGAGGCCAAGTCGCCCCGGCGGCGGCGGCACCTCCGCAAGGGGGCGCTCGTCAGCCACGCCGACGAGCGCCGCCTGAAGGCGCTCGTGCCGTACCTGTAAGGAGGCGCTGACCGATGCCACGTGCGAAGGGCGGGTCCAAGACGCGCCAGCGGCGCAAGAAGATCCTCAAGAAGGCCAAGGGCTACGTCGGCGGTCGGCGCAAGCTGTACCGGACGGCCGCCGAGACGGTGCTGCGCGCCGGGGCGTTCGCCTACCGCGACCGGCGTCAGAAGAAGCGGCGGGCGCGGGCGCTGTGGATCGTCCGCATCAACGCCGCCTGCCGGCAGGCGGGCCTCAGCTACTCGGCCTTCATGAGCGGGCTCAAGAAGGCCGGCATCCTGCTGGACCGCAAGATCCTGGCCGAGATGGCGGTGGCCGACCCGGCCGGGTTCGCCCAGCTCGCCCAGACCGCGAAGGCCCAGGCCGGCTAGACCCGGTGGGGCACCCGCGCGTCGACGCCATCGCCGACGAGGCGCGCGGCGCCATCGCCCGCGCGACGTCGTCGGCGGAGCTGGAACAGCTCCGGGTCCGCTTCCTGGGCCGCCAGGGCGCGCTCACCTCGCTGCTCCGCTCGCTGGGCTCGCTGCCCGCGGCGGAGCGCCCGGTGGTGGGCGCCGCCGCCAACGAGCTCAAGCGGGAGCTGGAGGCGCTGCTCGAGGTGCGCCTGGGCGAGACCCGGGAGGCGGAGCGCCGGCAGGAGCGCGCCCGCCGCCGGCTGGACCTCACGCTGCCCGGGCGGCGCCCGCCGCGGGGCGGGCTCCACCCGCTGACCCAGGTGCAGAACGAGATCGTCCGGATCTTCGTGGGCCTCGGCTTCTCGGTGGCCGAGGGGCCCGAGGTCGAGGACGACTACCACAACTTCGAGGCGCTCAACATCCCCCGGGACCACCCTGCCCGGGACATGCAGGACACCTTCTACCTGTCGGAGGACACGCTCCTCCGCACCCACACCTCGCCCGTGCAGATCCGCACCATGCAGGGCCGGCGGCCGCCCGTCAGGATCATCTGCCCGGGGCGCGTGTACCGCCGGGACGCGGACATCACCCACTCGCCCATGTTCCACCAGGTGGAGGGGCTGGCGGTGGACCGCGACATCTCCATGGGCGACCTCAAGGGGACGCTGGAGCTGTTCGCCCGCGAGATGTTCGGCCCCCGCTCCCGCATCCGCTTCCGGCCGTCGTTCTTCCCCTTCACGGAGCCCTCCGCGGAGGTGGACGTGCTCTGCTTCCTCTGCGGGGGCGAGGGCTGCCGGGTGTGCAAGCAGTCGGGGTGGCTGGAGATCCTGGGCTCCGGGATGGTGCACCCCCAGGTGCTGCGGAACGTCGGCTACGACCCGGAGGAGGTGACCGGCTGGGCGTTCGGCATGGGCGTCGAGCGCATCGCCATGCTGAAGTACGGCGTGGACGACATCCGGCTGTTCTTCGAGAACGACCTGCGCTTCCTGCGCCAGTTCGCCTGAGCGCCGCCCATGAAGATCCCGTACCGCTGGATCCGGGAGTTCGTGGACCTGGACCTCACGCCCGCCCAGGCGGCCGACCGGCTGCTGAACGCCGGCATCGAGGTGGCCGCCCTCACGCGCCCGGCGCCCCCGCTGTCCGGCGTGGTCGTGGGGGAGATCGAGGCCGTGGAGCGCGAGCTGGGCGACAGCCGGGGCCACCGGCTGCGCCTCTGCCGGGTGTCCACCGGCCGCGAGCGCTTCTCCGTGGTCTGCGGCGCGCCCAACGCGGCGCCCGGCCTCCGCGCGGCGTTCGCGCCTCCCGGGGCCGTGCTGCCCGGCGGGCGGCGGGTGGAGGCGGTGCGCATCCGCGGGGTCGAGTCGCAGGGCATGCTCTGCTCGGAGCGCGAGCTGGGGATCGGCGACGAGCACGAGGCCGGCGTCCTGGCCGTCGAGCCCGACGCCCCGCTGGGGGTGGACCTCCTGCACCACCTCGGCCTGGACGACGAGGTGCTCGAGATCGAGATCACGCCCAACCGGCCCGACTGCCTGTCGGTGGTGGGGGTGGCCCGCGAGCTGGCGGCCCTGACCGGCGCGCCCTTCCGCTTCCCGGACGTCGCCCTGAAGGAGGCGGGGGAGCCCGCGCACGAGCTGGCCCGGGTGCGCATCGAGGCGCCGGACCTCTGCGCGCGGTTCACCGCGCGCGTCATCAGCGGCGTCACCGTGGGGCCCTCGCCCGCCTGGATGGCCTGGCGGCTCCGGGCGGTGGGGCTCCGGCCCATCAGCAACGTGGTGGACGTCACCAACTACGTCATGTGGGAGCTGGGTCACCCGCTCCACGCCTTCGACCACGCGCGCGTGACGGACGCCACCATCGTGGTGCGTCGGGCCCGCGAGGGCGAGCGCCTGGTCACGCTGGACGGCCAGGAGCGGACGCTCGGCGGCGACATGCTGGTGATCGCCGACCCCGCGCGGGCGGTCGGCATCGCCGGCGTGATGGGCGGCGCCAACTCCGAGGTGAGCGCGGCGACCACGCGGGTGCTCCTGGAGGCGGCGTGGTTCCTGCCCGCGTCCATCCGGCGCACCTCCCGCGCCCTGGGGCTCGCCACCGATGCCGCGTACCGGTTCGAGCGGGGCGCCGACATCGAGGGGCTCGTGGACGCCAGCGCCCGGGCCGCCCGGCTCATCGCCGAGCTCGCCGGCGGGGTCGTCGCGCGCGGCCTGGTGGACGCCTACCCGGCGCCCCGGCCGCGGCCCCGCGTCCGCCTCAGGATGTCCCGGGTCCGGCGG
>JBBIOF010000164.1:0-5919 GCA_037443505.1 Candidatus Rokuibacteriota bacterium | reverse complement strand
CGTCGTCACGCCCGGGGGCCTGGCGCCGGGCCGGTCCCGGGGCGTATCATGCGCGGCGCGGACCCGCGGGTCCGCCGCGTGAGCCCGCCGTCGTCCCGGCCCGGGCGCGCCCCGATCGCTCGAGGACGAGGGTGACCCCCATGACCACGACGACCAGCTGGAAGTTCCCCGTCATCACCGACGAGGCCCTCGCCGCGCTGCGGGCCTTCGTCGGCAAGCCCATCCGCCGGCCGGAGCCGTACATCGAGGTCGCCACGCGCGACGCCATCCGCCACTGGGCGCACGGCATCGGCGACCGTAACCCCTTCTGGGCGAGCCACCGCGTGGCGCCGCCCACCATCCTGTTCGCGATGGACCGTATCGTGTCGGGCTACGTGGGTGGGCTGCCCGGCATCCACGCCATGTACGGCGGCACGGACTTCCGCTGGCAACGTCCGATCCGCGAGGGCGACCGCGTCGTGGGCGAGAGCGTCCTGCTCGACCTGGTGGAGCGCCCCTCCGCCTTCGCGCGGCGCGCCATCCAGCAGGTCTACCGCACCACCTTCCGCAACCAGGACGGCGCCGTGGTCTGCGAGGCCGACTCCTGGTGCTTCCGCACCGAGCGCGACACGGCCCGGGAGCGGGGGAAGTACGGCTCCGTGGAGCCGTACCGCTACGCCCCGGAGGAGATCGAGCGGATCCGGCTGGCCTACCGGAGCGAGCAGGTCCGCGGTGCCGCGCCCCGCCACTGGGAGGACGTCGCCGTCGGCGAGACGCTGCCCGAGGTGGTGAAGGGTCCGCTCACCGTGACCTCCGTGGTGGCGTTCCTGCAGGGGTGGGGCAGCCTCTACGTCCGCGCGCACGGCCTCGCCTTCGACCTGTTCGAGCGGCATCCCGCCCTGGGCATCCCCAACGCCTTCGGCGTCCCGGAGCCGCCCGAGCGCGTGCACTGGGACGAGGCCCTCGCGCGCGCCGTGGGCGTGCCGGGGGCGTACGACTACGGCCCCGAGCGCGTGAGCTGGCTCGGGCACCTGGTCACCAACTGGATGGGGGACGCGGGCTTCCTCCGGCGCCTGCACGTGCAGGTCCGCCGGCACAACCTGATCGGCGACACCACCTGGTGCCGGGGCACGGTGGCGGGCAAGGCGCTGGCGGACGGCCGGGGAGAGGTGACGCTGGACCTCGCGGCGGTGAACCAGCGGGGCGAGACCACCGCGGTCGGCCAGGCCGTGGTGGTCCTGCCCCGGCGGACGGGCGGCGCGTGAGGGAAGCGGCGGCCCGACCCGCGGGCGGGGGGAGAACGGACCGGATGGCGAAGCTCACCGGGTACACGCGCTACGACGATGCCCACCGCCACTTCTCGCCCGACGCCCTCTGGGAGCTGTTCGACGGCGACCGCCAGGCGCTCAACATCGCCCACGAGTGCGTCGATCGCCACGCCGCCACCGGGCGCGTGGCCGTCCGCGTCGCCCACGCCGACGGACGCGACGAGGCCCTGACCTTCGCGGAGCTCGCGGGCTGGTCCTCGCGGTTCGCCCACTGGCTCGCCTCCCGGGGGCTCGGACCCGGCGACCGCGTGGCCATCGTGCTCGAGCCGTCGCTGGCCTTCTACGCGGCCCTCTTCGGCGCCATGAAGCTGGGCGCCGTGGCGGTGCCCCTGTTCACGCTCTTCGGCCCGGAGGGCCTCCGCCTGCGCGTCGACGACTGCCGGCCGCGCCTGCTTCTCACCACCCCCGAGCACGCGCCGACCGCGCGGGCCGTCGCCGGGCCCGAAGTCGTGGTGGTCGGCGATCCCCTCATGGCGGAGCTGTCGCGCCAGCCGCCCCGCTGGGAGGCGCGCACGCGGCCCGACGACCTCGCGGTCTTCCAGTACACGTCCGGCACCACCAGGGAGCTGCCCGCCGCCGTCCGCCACACCCACCGCGCCATCGTCGTGCTCATGGTGGCCGCGCTCTACGGCACGGGCATCCGCCCCGGCGACGAGTTCTTCTGCCCGTCCTCGCCCGCGTGGGGCCACGGGCTCTGGCACGGCACGCTGGCGCCGCTCGCCCTCGGCGTCACGGCGGGCGCGTACGCGGGGAAGTTCGACCCCGTGCGCCTGCTGCGGGCGCTCCAGGAGTACGGCACCACGACGCTGTCGGCGGCGGCGACCCACTACCGCCTGATCCGGAGCTCGGGCCGCGCGGCCGACTACCGCTACGCCGTCCGGAAGGTCTCCTACACGGGCGAGCCCATCGACGGCCCCACGCTGGCGTACGTGCAGGCGCTGTTCGGCGTCCCGGTGTGCAGCATGTACGGCACCACCGAGGTGGGCGTGATCCTGGCCGACTACCCGGGTGCGGAGGACTACACCCCGCGGCCCGGCGCCCTCGGCAAGCCGGTGCCGGGGGTGCGGGTGGAGGTGCAGGCGCCGGACGGCACGCCGTGCCCGCCGGGCCGGGTGGGCGAGATCAGGGTCTGGCGGCGGGGCGCGTGGTTCCCGACGAAGGACCTCGGCTGGGTGGACGAGGACGGGTACTTCCACCACGCGGGGCGCGCCGACGACGTGATCATCTCCGCCGGCTGGACCCTGAGCGCCGTGGAGATCGAGCACGTGCTCCTCCAGCACCCCGACGTGCGCGAGGCGGCCGTGATCGGGGTCGCCGACGCCGCCCGCGGCCAGGTGGTGAAGGCCTTCGTCGCGAGCGCGCGGCCCGGGGACGAGGCGTTCGCCCGGGAGCTCCAGGACTTCGTCCGGACGCGGCTCGGCCGGCATGAGTACCCGCGCCATGTCGAGTTCGTGGGCGAGCTGCCCAGGACGCCGGCGGGCAAGGTGAACCGCCAGGTCCTGCGCGAGCGCGAGGCCCGCGCGGGCGCCCCGGGGCCCCGGCCCTGAGCCGTCTTTACTGCCCCGGCGATTTCGAATATCCTCGCCCGCGTCGTTCGGCTCCAGGACGCCTGCCGGCCCTCGCCGCCGGGACGAGGCGGGTCCGAGATCGGCGTCGAGGACGGCCGTCAACTCGCATGACAGCGCTCGGGAGGAAGCTATGAACTGGCGCCCCATCGCGGCGGCGGCCCTCGCGGCGGCCCTCGCTCTCACCGGCACCGGCACGGCCCACGCCCAGAAGAAGCGCCTCGCCATGGGCTGCACCCAGACGGCCTCGAGCCACTACGCCTACTGCGTCGGGGCGGCCAAGGCCATCAACCTGACGGTGCCGGACGTGGACATCACCGTGGTGGAGACCGGGGCCACGGTGGACAACCTCAAGCGCATGATGAAGGGCACGCTGGACTACGGGCTGGTCACGCCCGAGCAGGTGTACCTGGCCTGGAAGGGCCAGGAGAACTGGAAGGACACGCCCTTCCCGGACATCCGGGTCATGTGGATGTACACGGTCTCGGCCAACTACACGGTGGTGCGCGAGGAGACGGGCGTCAGGAGCATCCACGAGCTGGGCGGCAAGAAGTTCAACCCCGGCATCCGCGGCTCGGCCACGGAGAAGATGACGGAGGCCGTGCTCACGGACCTCGGGATCAAGCCCGACTGGCAGCGCATGGGCACCGCCGACGCCGTGGATGCCATGAAGGACAAGCGCATCGTGGGCTACGCCAAGGCGGGCAACGGCTTCGCCCTGGACGCCTCCACCATGGACATCGCCACCTCCACGCCGGTGCGGGTGCTGCCCTTCACCGAGGCCGAGATGAAGAAGGTCAAGGAGCTCAAGCCCCACATCCCGTGGGTGAAGGTCCCGGCGGGCTCCATCAAGGGCATGGGCGAGTTCTGGACCACGGCCATCATCGTGGGCTTCGCGGCCCCGAAGTCGTTCCCCGCGGACGTCGTCTACCGGATCGTGAAGGCGGTGTCGGAGGGCCTCGAGCACCAGAAGGCGGCCTTCAAGGGAACCACCGACGACATCCCGAGGCTCACCGTGGAGGCGTCGCAGTCGCCGCTCCACGCCGGCGCCGTCAGGTACTTCCGGGAGAAGGGGCTGAAGGTCCCCGACCACCTGGTCCCGCCCGAGGCGAAGTAGAGCGTGGCCGAGGCGGACGGCCGGCCGGAGGATCTTCCGCCGACCTCGATCAGGAGCGACGAGCCCGACACGCGGCCGCTCCGCGGCCCGCTGGCGGGCGCCGTCACCCTGACGGCCGCGGCGTTCGCGCTCTTCCACGTGTGGACGTCGGCCCCCTTCACCGGGGCCTTCCCCGACCTGATCCAGCGCTCCGTCCACCTGGCCTTCGCCTTCACCCTCTGCTTCCTGCTCTACCCGGCGCGCCGCGGGCGCTCGCCCGCGCACCGCCCCTCCCTGGTCGACGCGCTCCTGGCCGCGGGGGCGCTCGCCGCGCTCGTCTACGTGATCCGCCACTACGACTGGATCATGGAGAACCCCGGCGACTCCACGCGGACCGGCATCGTCCTCGGCACCATCCTCACCCTGGTCACCCTCGAGGCCGCGCGCAGGACCATCGGCCTCGTCTTCGCCTCGCTGGCCGCCGTGGCCATCGCCTACGCCTGGTGGGGAAACCTGATCCCGGGCGTCTGGGGCCACCGGGGCTTCGGCTGGATCACCATCCAGGAGTCGCTGTACCTGTCGACCCAGGGGATCCTCGGGCCCGTCACGGGCATCTCGGCCACCCTGGTGGCGGTCTTCCTGGTCTTCGGCGCGGTGCTCTACCACACGGGCGGCGGCGAGACCTTCGTGGACCTGGCCCGGCTCGTGGCCGGGCGCTCCTGGGGCGGGCCCGCCAAGGTCTCGGTGTTCTCCTCGGCCTTCTTCGGGACCGTCTCCGGCTCCGCCGTGGCCAACGTGGTGGTGGACGGCATCTTCAACATCCCGCTCATGAAGCGCATGAAGTACCGTCCCGAGTTCGCGGCGGCCGTGGAGGCCACGGCCTCCTCGGGCGGCCAGATCATGCCGCCGGTGATGGGGGCGGGCGCCTTCATCATGGCCGAACTGCTGCAGGTGCCCTACGCGCAGGTGGCGGTGGCGGCCGCGCTGCCCGCAGTCCTCTACTACCTGGGCTGCGGGGCCGCCATCCACTTCGAGGCGCGGCGGCTGAACCTGGCCCGGGTGCCGCCCGAGCTGATGCCGCGGGCGCGCGACGTCCTCGCCTGGCGCCGGTCCGCCGCCCTGTTCGTCCCCATCGCGCTGCTGAGCTGGTTCCTGCTGCGCGGCTACACCGCCCAGACCTCCACCTTCTGGTCCATCGTCGCCTCGCTGGTGATCTTCGTGGCCTCGGGGACCTCGTGGGCCGACTGCCGCGCGCGGGCGCTGAGCCTCTGGCGGGCCCTCGAGGCGGGGGGCCGGGGCATCGTCCAGGTGGCCACCCTGATCGCTGCGGCCGGCATCGTGATGGGCATGATCAACGTCACCGGCGTGGGGGTGAAGCTCTCCGAGTTCATCATCGCGGCCAGCGGGCAGAGCCTGTTCGGCGCCCTCTTCTTCGCCATGCTCGTCTGCCTGATCCTCGGCATGGGGCTGCCCACCACGGCGGCGTACGTGCTGGCCGCCTCGGTGGTGGCGCCCGCCCTGATCAAGCTGGGGGCGCTCCCGCTGGCGGCCCACCTCTTCGTCTTCTACTTCGCCATCATCTCGGCCATCACGCCGCCCGTGTGCGCGGCGGTCTACGTGGCGGCGGCCATCGCGCGGGCCGACTGGGTGAAGACGGGCCTGGTCGCCACGCGCCTGGGGCTGGCGGGGTTCATCGCGCCCTACATGTTCGTCTACGCGCCCGCGCTGCTCCTCCAGGGCCCGCCGCTGGAGATCGCCTGGGCCGCCGTCACGGCGTGCGTGGGCGTGCTGGCGCTGGCGGCGGGCTCGATGGGATTCCTGCTGCGGCCCGCCGCGCGGGCCGAGCGCCTGGCCCTCCTGGCCGCGGCCCTGCTGCTGATCAAGCCCGGCCTCTACACCGATCTGGCCGGCCTCGCGCTCCTGGGTTCGGTGCTCGCGCTCCAGCGGCGGC
>JBBIOF010000163.1:0-5994 GCA_037443505.1 Candidatus Rokuibacteriota bacterium | reverse complement strand
CGCCGGGGGCCCGCCGGCCGGGAGGTCGTGGCCGTGGACGTCGAGGCCGGGGGAACGCTGTGCCCGGCCTGCGCGGCCGGTGTGCCGGACGCCGTGCGGATCGAGGCGGCGAGCCTGGCCGTCCTGCGCCGGCTCAGGGGGCTGTCCTGGAGCGAGGCGACGGGGACGCGGCTGGGACGGGCGGAGGAGGAGCTGCGCGAGCTGCTGGACCTCCAGGTGGCGCGGCTCATCGGGCAGCCGGCGCGCGCCACGCGCTTCGTGCGCGAGCTGGAGCGATTCTCGCCGAGGTCGGGAGGCGTGTCATGAGGGAAGCGGCATGAACATGGACGTCCTGGTGTCGCTGTGCAAGCGGCGCGGCTTCATCTTCCAGTCCAGCGAGATCTACGGGGGCACCGGGTCGTGCTGGGACTACGGGCCCCTCGGCGTGGAGCTCAAGGGCAACGTCAAGCGGGCCTGGTGGCGGGAGAACGTCCAGCTCCGTCCCGACGTGGTCGGCCTGGACGCCTCCATCCTGATGCACCCCACGGTCTGGAAGGCGAGCGGCCACGTGGACCACTTCACCGATCCCATGGTGGACTGCAAGGCCTGCCAGCGGCGCTTCCGGGCCGACAAGCTGGACGAGGTGGACTGGGTCCACTACTGCCCGGCCACCCGCGGCAACCGGTTCACCGTCCCCGCGGGCGAGCCGTGCAAGCACTGCGGCGCCCGGCGGACGCTCTGCCCCGAGTGCGGCAAGGGCGAGCTCACGCCGCCCCGGCAGTTCAACCTGATGTTCAAGACCTTCATGGGACCGGTGGAGGAGGAGGCCGCGGTCACCTACCTCCGGCCGGAGACGGCCCAGGGGATCTTCGTCAACTTCGACAACGTGCTGCAGTCCATGCGGCTCAAGCTGCCCTTCGGGATCGCCCAGATCGGCAAGGCCTTCCGCAACGAGATCACACCGGGAAACTTCATCTTCCGGACGCGCGAGTTCGAGCAGATGGAGATCGAGTACTTCGTCAACCCCCACGAGACCATCGAGGGCCGTCCCGCCGACGAGGTCTGGCACGACCGCTGGATCGAGCAGCGGTTCGCCTGGTACCAGCGCTACGGCATCCGCCGGGAGAACCTCAGGGTGCGGGAGCACGAGGCGGCGGAGCTGGCCCACTACGCCAAGCGGACGGTGGACATCGAGTACCGCTTCCCCATGGGCTGGAGCGAGCTGGAGGGGATCGCCAACCGGACGGACTTCGACCTGTCGCAGCACGCCAAGTGGAGCGGCAAGAACCTCTCCTACTTCGACGAGGAGCGCAAGGCCCACGTCGTCCCCTACGTCATCGAGCCCTCGGCCGGCGCCGACCGCAGCGTGCTGGCGTTCCTGGTGGACGCCTACCGCGAGGAGGAGGTCCGGGGCGAGAAGCGGGTCGTGCTGCGGCTGCACCGCGAGCTGGCGCCGGTCAAGGTGGCCGTCCTGCCGCTCCTCAAGAAGCGCCCGGAGATCGTGGCCACCGCCCAGGCCGTCCGGGACCGGCTGAGCCGGCGGTGGACGGTGGTCTACGACGACACCGCCGCCATCGGCCGCCTGTACCGCCGGCAGGACGAGATCGGCACCCCGTACTGCGTCACCGTCGACGTCCAGACCGTGGGGGACGCCGGACAGGCCGGCGACCAGCAGGTGACCATCCGGGAGCGGGACACCATGGAGCAGATCCGGGTGCCCATCGCCGACCTGCCGGCACTGTTCGACCGGCTTCTCGGCGAGGAGTCCTGGGCGGAGGTGGCGGCCGCCTACCCCCGCGCGGCCGGTCAGGGGTCGGGCCGGAGCGAGTGACGAAGAACGCGGGGCTCCGGGCGCCCCTCGTTCACGGGCTCTGCGGCGGGGCCGGGCTGCGCGGGGCCCCGGCCGGGGACGGCAGGAGGGCCGGCGCCCCCGGGGGCGACCCCGGGATGGAGCCGATCGCCGGCACGGTCTGCCGGCGGGGGCCGCAGGTGGAGTCGGGCTGGGTGCCGCGGACGAACGCCATCGGCACGACCCGGACGCACTCGTTGGACGGGTCCATGTCGACGGGAACCAGGACCACGCGCTCCGGCACCGGGAACTCCTCGCGCGGCGCGCCGTCCAGCACGCGGGCCATGTACGAGGTCCAGATGGGGACGGCCACCCTGGAGCCGGTCTCGTCCTTCCCGAGGCTCCGCGGCCGGTCGTAACCCACCCACACCCCCGTGGTCAGGCTCGGCGTGAAGCCCACGAACCAGGCATTCGAGTAATCGTTGGTGGTCCCGGTCTTCGCGGCAACCGGGCGGCCCAGGGCCCGGGCGCCCTGGCCGGTCCCGCGCTCCACCACACCGCGGAGCATGTGGGTGATGACGTAGGCGACCTCGGGGCTCACGGCCTCACGCCCCTCCGGCACGTGCTCCTCGAGCAGCTTGCCCTGGGCGTCGGTGACGTAGCGGATCGTCGTGGGCGGCATCCACACGCCCTGGTTGGCGAGCGCGGAGTACGCCGACGTCAGCTCCAGCAGGCTCAGGTCGGAGCTGCCCAGCGCCAGGGTGAGGTCGGTGTTCAGCGGGCTCGCGATGCCCAGGCGCCGCGCCACCTGGATGGTGCGGTTGATCCCGATCCGCTCCTGGAGCTTCACGGTCACCACGTTGATGGAGTCCTCCACGGCCTGCTGGAGGGTGGTGGGCCCGCGGAACCTCCGGTCGTAGTTCTCGGGACGCCAGGCCTGCCCGTTGCCGGCGGGGTAGCTCACCGGCGAGTCGTCGATGCGGGTGGCGGGCGTGAAGCCGGCCTCCAGCGCGGCGATGTACACGAACGGCTTGAAGGCCGAGCCCGGCTGGCGCTTGGCCTGCACGGCCCGGTTGAACTCGCTGCGGAAGAAGTCGTAGCCGCCCACCATCGCCTTGACGTACCCGGTCTTCGGGTCGATGGTCACCAGCGCCCCCTCGGGGTGCTCGGCGGCACCGCCCTTGCCCGTCCGGCTCTCCAGGGCCTTGAGCCCCTCGCGCAGGGCCTGCTCGGCCGCCAGCTGCATCGAGGGGTTCAGCGTGGTGTAGACGTGGAGGCCGCCCTTGAAGACCATGTCGGCGCCGTACCGGGATTCCAGCACCTGCTGCACGTGCTCCAGGAAGTACTGGCCCGTGGTGCGCCGGCGCTCGGGCGGGATCACGTCGAGGTCCGTGCGGGCCAGGCGCCGGGCCTCCTCCGGCTTGAGCGCGCCGTACTCCGCCATCCTGCGGAGGACCAGCTCCCGGCGGAACTTGGCCGCCTTCGGGTGCTCGAAGGGCGAGTAGGTCGTGGGCGCCCGCGGCAGCCCCGCGAGCAGCGCCGACTCCCGGACCGTGAGCTGGGAGACCGACTTGCCGAAGTAGGTCCGCGCCGCCGCCTCCACCCCGTAGGCGCCGTGGCCGAAGTAGACCTGGTTCAGGTACATCTCCAGGATGCGGTCCTTCGAGTAGCGGCGCTCCAGCTCCAGCGCGAGCACGGCCTCCTTGAGCTTCCGCTCGAGGCTCTTGTCGGGGGTGAGGAAGAGGACCTTGGTGAGCTGCTGGGTGATGGTGCTGCCACCCTCCACGATGCGGCCCTGTCGGTAGTTCTGGACGATGGCCCGGGCAATCCCGATGGGATCGATGCCCCAGTGCGAGTAGAAGCGGTGGTCCTCGGTGGCGATGATCGCGTCGCGCAGCGACTTGGGGATCCGGGCGAGCGGCACGAAGATGCGCCGCTCCACGTGGAACTCGGTGATCAGCTCGTCGTTCTCGTCGTAGACCCGGGTGCCCTGGGCCGGCTGGAGCGACTCGAGGGCGGTGACCGGGGGCAGCGACCGCGGGAGGATGGTGAAGGCCCAGAGAGCGGCCACGGCGACGGCCGTCCCGCCCAGGAGCGTGAGGACGCCGATCCCGATGAGCAGCCGGCGCAGCCAGCGCCACCGTCTCGGCTTCCGCTCGCCGGCTCGCGCCCCCTCCGACTTCCTCGCCGCCATGTGCAGCCATTATACCGGCGGGCCGCCGCGGCGGGGCGGGTCGAAGGTTCCGCCGCCCGGCGCCGGGTGCGATAATCCGGGATGCGCGCCATGCAGACGCCCTTGCTGGAGGACCTCCAGGCCCGCGGGCTGGTGGCCGACATGACCGTGCCCGCGGAGCTCGACATGCACCTGGCGACCGGCAGCCGGACGCTCTACTGCGGCTTCGACCCCACCGCCGACAGCCTGCACGTCGGGAGCCTGCTGCCGCTGCTCGCCCTCCGGCGCTTCCAGCTGGCCGGGCACCGCCCCATCGTGCTCATCGGCGGGGGCACGGGCCTGATCGGGGACCCCAGCGGCAAGGCCGCCGAGCGGCCGCTCAATCCCGAGGCGCGCGTGGCGGAGTGGGCCGACCGGCTCAAGCGCCAGGTCGCGCGGTTCCTCGACTTCGATGCGGGACCGTGCGCGGCCAGGTTGGTGGACAACTACGAGTGGCTGTCGCGGCTGGCCGTCATCCCCTTCCTCCGGGACATCGGCAAGGAGTTCCCGGTGGGGGCCATGCTGGGGCGGGAGTCGGTCCGGTCGAGGCTCGGGCGGACCGACGGAGGGCTCTCCTACACGGAGTTCAGCTACCAGATCCTGCAGGCCTACGACTTCTTGATGCTGTTCCAGGAGCACGGGTGCACGCTCCAGATCGGCGGCAGCGACCAGTGGGGCAACATCACGGCCGGCATCGAGCTGATCCGGCGCAAGACGGGCGGCGCGGCGTACGGCCTGACGCTCCCGCTGGTGACCAAGACCGACGGGACCAAGTTCGGCAAGACGGAGGCTGGCGCGATCTGGCTCGATCCGGCGCGGACGTCCGCGTACGAGATGTACCAGTTCTGGCTGAACACTGCCGACGCCGACGTCGACCGGTTCCTGCGCTACTTCACCTTCCTGCCGCTGGAGCAGATCGACGCCCTGTCGGAGGCGACGCGGACCGCGCCCGACAAGCGCGAGGCCCAGCGGGTGCTGGCCAGGGAGGTCACGCGGCTCATCCACGGCGAGGCGTCCCTGCGGGAGGCCGAGCGCATCAGCGCCGCGCTCTTCAGCGGGGAGGTCGCGTCGCTCACCGCGGAGCAACTCGCCCAGGCCTTCCAGACCGCACCCCGGACGGAGCTGCCGGCGGATATCGACGTGCCCGTGCTCGACGTGCTGCTGGCCACGGGGCTGGCGGCCTCCCGGCGGGCCGGGCGGGAGCTGATTGCCAGCGGGGCGGTCCTCCTCAACGGGCGCCGGGTCAGCGACCCGCAGGAGCGCGTGTCCCGCTCGACGGCCCTCCATGGCCGGTATCACGTCCTTCGGAAGGGCAAGCGGACGTACCACCTGGTGACGATCGCCGGCGGGGAGAAGGCAGCCGGGGCTTGACGGCCCGCGGGGGCTGAGGCATAGTCGGGTGTCCGGACTGGCGGGTCCGGTGGCGGACCCCTTGGAGGGGCGCCCGGGGCCGGCAGGTTCGGGGCGAGGGTTCGGCGGGTCGTGGAAACTTGACACGCCGGCCCGTCATGAGTATAGTTACGTGTTGCCCGCAGGTGATGCGGGCGACGGTTTTTGAGCTGATCCGGTCACCTTCCAAGCTGACCGCAGGGCTCTTTGAAAGTCGCATATGCTATCGGCTCACCGAAGAGGTGTGAGCACCATCCGTTCCTAATGAGCCTTGCGCCCGACCGAGTAACTGCGGAGCAGTTCGAGGTTCGGGCTTGACCAGGTTCATCGCTTTTCATGGCGAGTTTGATCCTGGCTCAGAGCGAACGCTGGCGGCGTACCTAACACATGCAAGTCGAACGGGGATCGTCTTGTGAGCAATCATGAGGCGGTCCTAGTGGCGCACGGGTGAGTAACACGTGGGTAACCTGCCCTCGAGACCGGGATACCCTTCCGAAAGGGAGGCTAATACCGGATACGTTCTCCGGGTCGCGAGATCCGGGGAGGAAAGGTGGCGCAAGCCGCCACTCGTGGAGGGGCTCGCGGCCTATCAGCTAGTTGGTGAGGTAACGGCTCACCAAGGCGA
>JBBIOF010000162.1:0-6022 GCA_037443505.1 Candidatus Rokuibacteriota bacterium | reverse complement strand
CCCGTCCGCGGGAGGGCCACCGCCGCCGGCGCCACGGCGCCGCCGCCCCACGTGGGGCGCAGCCGCCCGGACGCTCCTCGGACCGTGACGCGCAAGTCCAGGCCCCGCTGGCTCCTCGCGCTGGCACCGTCGTTGCTGAATCCGATGCGTCCACGACGTCACACTCACCCGGAGGACTGCTGTGACCGCCGCCCGAGACCGCCGCCCGGGCTACCCGGGACGGGACACCGGATTTCTCCTGGCCGCGGACCACCCGCGGCCTGTGGACCGGGTGATCGACTACTTCGGCGGCGCTTTCCCGCGGCCCGCGCCCGGCTCCGGCCCGCAGCGCTGGGCGGTGGTGCTGGCGGGCGGCGACGGCGTCCGCCTCCGGCCCCTGGTGAGCGTCGTCTTCGGGGACGACCGCCCGAAGCAATTCGCGCCGCTGATCGGCATGCGGTCCCTGCTCCGGCAGACCCTCGACCGCGTGGCGCTCCTGGTGGAAGCCGATCGCACCGTGATCGTGGTCCGGCGGGACCAGGAGAAGTACCTCCCGGGGGCGGGGCTGCCGCCCCACGCCCGGCTGCTGTACCAGCCGCGCAACCGCGGCACGGCGCTCGGGGTCCTCCTGCCGGCGCACTGGATCGCGTGGCACGATCCGGACGCGACGGTCGCGGTCTTCCCCTCCGATCACTTTGTGCTCGAGGAGCAGGCGTTCATGTCCCACATCGGGGACGTGCTCGCGTTCGTCGACCGGCACCCGGAATGGCTGGTCCTGGTGGGCGCGCGTCCCACCGCAGCCGACCCCGGGTACGGTTGGGTGGAGCCGGCGGACCGCCTGACGCCGGTGGGCTCGACGCCGATCTACCGCGCGGGCCGCTTCCGCGAGAAGCCTGGGCGCGAGACGGCGGCCGCGCTGCTCGTGCGCGGGTGGCTGTGGAACACCTTCGTCATCGTGGCCAGGGTCCGGACGCTCACGGAGGCGGCCCGCCGGATCCTGCCGGGGCTCGCCGCACGGGTGGAGGCCGTCCGCCCCTTCGCCGGGACCCACCGCGAGGAGCGCGCCCTCGCGGAGCTCTATGCGAGCGCGGCCGGCGACGACTTCTCGACGTCGCTGCTCCAGGCGGAGCTGCCGTGCCTGGCCGTCTCCGAGCTGCCAGCCCTCACGTGGTCGGACCTCGGCACGCCCGAGCGCCTGCTGGCCACCCTGCGAGCGCTCAGGATCACGCCGCCCTGGATGCATCGTCTCCTCGGCCAGGTCTCCGCAGGCAGGACGCGGCGGCACGCGGGCTGACCGGGGCGACGGACCCCGGCAGCAGGCGCGAGATGCCTCCGTGGCCCCGGGTGGTCATGGCGATGAGGTCGGCGTCGGCGGCCCGGGCCGCCGCGACGATCTGCTCGGCAGGGTCTCCGCGGCGCACCTCGCTCCGCACGCGCACTCCCTTGCCGGCCAGCTCGCCGGCGATCCGCTCCGGGTAGGACCCGGCCTCGGAGACCGTGGCGTCGGGCGCCAGTCGGTGGCCGCGCGCAGCCGCTCCGCCAGCAGTCCGATGTCGAACCGGAGATCCGAGCCAGGCCGCGCCGGCCTGGAACCGCACCACCTGCTCCCGCGCGCCTTCACTCCCGCGCACGGGTCCCCCGGGTCTCCTCCAGCCGGGCCAGCACCCGCGCCGGCATCGCGTCCCGGCTCTGGGGGGTGATCTCCCAGACCTCGACGTCGGCCCGGCGCTTGACCTCCGCGATGAGCCCGCCGCCGCGCTCGCCGACCGTCGCCACCACCGGACGGTCCGAGTCCAGCAGCGCCCGCACGGCCGCGACGAAGCGCGGCGAGAGGCACTCCATCTTGCCGATCTCGTCCACCAGGTAGACGTCGACCGCGTCGCTCACCGCCAGGGCATCCTCGGCCATCCCGTCGATCACGCCCACGTCCACGCCGTACCGGCCCACCCGCGGCTCCCCGCGGCGGTCCACGTGCGCCATGACCGCCCGGCGCCCGTCGAACGTCACCAGGCGGAAGCCCCGCCGGGCGCGGCCGGCCCGGATCTCCTCCGTGTAGAAGCCGCCCAGGCGGCGGCCGGCCAGCGCCCGGGCCACGGCGCGGACCACGGTCGTCTTGCCGACTCCCGGACGGCCGGTGAGGAGCAGCACGTGACGGCGGGCGCTCACGGCTTCGCGGCCGCTCCGGACTGGCCCAGCGCCCTGAGGCGCTCCCACAGCCGGCGCTCCTCGGGACCGAGGCGCTCCGGCACTCTGACGCGCAGCCGCAGGTAGAAGTCGCCGCGGCGCCGCTCGCCGAAGCGCGGCAGGCCCTTGCCCTTGAGCCTGAGACCCGTGTCCGGCCGGGTGCCCGGCGGGACGGTCACCGTGGCGGCGCCGTCGAGGGTCGGCACCTCGAGGCGCGTCCCCAGCACCGCGTCGGCGATGGGGATCGTCTCCGTGCGCCAGAGGTCGGCGCCCTCGCGCTCGAAGCGCGGGTCGCGCGCCGTCCGGCCGCCGCTCAGCACGCGTTCCAGCGGTACCTCCACGGTGACCTCGACGCTCTCCCCGCGCGGGGGCCCCGGCCGGCACCGGCCGAAGAAGCGGTCGAGGAGCGACTCTGCCAGGTCGAAGCCGAGGCCGCCCAGCACGGATGGACTGGGACCGGCCGGTGGCCAGGGCTCGCGCCCAGACGTCGAGGGCGTCGATGTCGAACGTGACCTCGATCTTCGGCACGCCGCGCGGGGCCGGCGGCAGGCCCGTCAGGGTGAACTCGTCGAGGCTCGTGTTGTCCGCCGCCATGTCGGCGGCCGTGGTGAAGATCTCCGACTTCTTGACCGGGATGGGCGTGTTGCGGGCGATCAGGGGTGTGGCCACGCCGCCCAGCGTCTCGACGCCGAGGGTGAGGGGAGTGACGTCCACCGGGGATAGCGCCGCCGCCGTGGGTGGCGCTCCGCTGGTTGTCGTCGCGGGAGGCGGGGACGGTCACCACCGCCTGCTCGACCGGCTCCCCCAGGAAGGCCTCGGCGTCCCGCCTGATCTTCTGGAGCAGGAACGCGGAGAGCTGCTCGGGGAAGAACTCGCGGTCGCGCAGGCGGATGGTCTCGCGCCCGCCACGCAGCTGGGAAACGCCTTGCCGCCGAGGGTCACCCCCTCGGCGCTCGGGATGATCACCGGCCGGCCGCCGCGGAGGACCGCGGCGGCCGAGTTGGACGTTCCCAGGTCGATGCCGATGATGGCCACGACGGCCTCAGGCCGCGGCCTTGATCTCCACCTTCCGGCCCTTCGCCTCCTTGGCCTTCGGGACGTGAACCTCCAGCACGCCGTTCTTGAAGGTGGCGGTCACCCTCTCGGCGTCCACGCCCGAGGGAAGCGGCAGTGTCCGGGCGAAGGCGCCGAAGGAGCGCTCGCAGTAGTAGTAGTCCTCGGCCTTCTCTTCCTTCTCCTCCTTCCGCTCCCCGCGGATCGTGACCATGCCGTCCTGGACCGTCACCTCGATGTCCTTCTGCTCCAGACCCGGCAGGTCGGCCCGGAGGACGATCTCGTCCTTGCGGTCGATCATGTCCACGGCCGGGGCCCACGCGCGCTCGCGCTCCCGCTCCCACAGCCAGCCCGGGAAGAAGCGGTCGAACATCTCCTCCATCTCGCGCTGCATCCGGGCCATCTCACGGAAGGGACTCCTCATCAGTCTGGGACGCCAGAGTTCCAGTGCCATACGTCAACCTCCTTTCTCGCGCCTACCGGCGAGCAACCACGGTGCCACCCGGAAACGGCGGTGCGGCGCCGACTTGCGGGCCGTTCGCCGGCGGCCGTCGCGGCGGGCCTGACCCAGTGGGTCCCCGCCGCCGCATCCCTCCGCGCGCCGCCGCCTCACACCCCCAGGTCCCGCGCCAGGTCCTCCAGGCCCAGGGCCACCAGGCGCTCCCGGCGCGGGCGCCCGGTCCGGGGGTCCCAGCCGATGGCCTCGCAGTACTCCCGCACCTGCGTGTCGATGTCCACCGTGATACCCCGGAGGTTGCCCGCCGCCTGGGGCGGGATGCCCAGCACGCGGTGGGGCACGCGGAACTGGAGCGGGTTGAGGCCCTCGCGCAGGTTGAAGGCGTGGCGCACGTGGGCGATCCGCTCGCCGATCCGGTAGCACTCCTCCGTGTCGATGGGCCAGCCGGTCACGGCGGAGAGGAAGTCGGGGACGTGGCTCCAGTCGTAGGACAGGTACCCGAACAGGCAGAGCCCGGCCGCGTTCACCACGTGGACCATGGCGGCGCAGCGGCGGTGCAGCTCGCCCTTGCCCGTCCAGGCGTACTTGTCGTGGGCGGGCCAGTCGGGCACCAGCGGCGGCATGTCCTCGTGCCCCTGCGTGTGCCGCGCGGGCGTCGCGTCCATCTTGTAGGTGGTGGCCAGGCCGGGCTGGAACTTGGGGTCGTGCATCGGCACCTCGGCCCCCTGGATGTGCATCGCGTAGGCCTCCGAGCCGCGGCCGATCCGCTCGGCGGCCCGCTTCACCCCGTCGGCGAGGACGGCGCCGATGCCCTCGCGCCGGGCCATCTTCTCCAGGAGCGCCACCAGCGCGGCGTCGTTGCCCCAGCGCAGCTCGAGGCCGTCGGTGTCGGCCGTGGTGAGGATGCCGTTCTCGAAGCACTCCACCGCGAACGCCGCCGTGCAGCCGGAGGCGATGGTGTCGATGCCGTACCGGTTGCAGAGGTCGTTGATGCGGATGAGCGCGGGGAAGGTATCGGTGAGCGTCATGGTGCCCCAGGCGGCCGCCGTCTCGTACTCCACCTTGTGGCCGCGCGCGCCGTGATAGGGGCCGGGCTCGTGCACCGCCATGTGGCCGCCGCAGCTGATGGTGCAGCGCCAGCAGCCGTACTTCCGCTCCTGGTAGGCGATGACCCGCTCGTCCCGGAACTTCTCGGCGCCGCCCGGGAAGTCCACGGGGCCGACGCCCCCCCAGTTCTTGACCGGCGAGTCGCCGTTCATGGCCGAGGTACCGGCGATGCCGATGGTGCCGTACCGGCTCAGCAGGTCCCAGGCACCGCCGGGCCGCTTCAGGTAGTACCGCCTGAGCGCCCAGGCCCGGTCCTGGTTATGCAGAGGCACGGGCCGGCCGCCGGCGACCGCGATGGCCTTGAGCCGCTTGGCGCCCATCACGGCGCCCACGCCCGAGCGGCCGGCGGCCCGCCCCTTGTCGTTGATGATGGCCGCGATCAGGCTCCGGCGCTCGCCCGCCGGGCCGATGGACGCGATCTCGATGCGGCGGGGCCGCCGGTCTCCCCGTCCGCCCAGCGCCCCGCGCAGCGCGTCCTCGGTCTCGCTGGTGTCCTTGCCCCAGAGCCAGGTGGCGTCGCGAAGCTCGGCGCGGCCGTCGTCGATCCAGAGGTAGACGGGCTGCCGGGCGGTCCCCCGGACGAGGATGGCGTCGTACCCGGCGAACTTCAGGAAGGGGCCGAAGGTGCCCCCACAGCTCGAGTCCCCCCACGTGCCCGTCAGGGGCGACTTGCACACGACCGCGAACCGGTTGCCCTCGATGGCCGTGGTGCCGGTGAGCGGTCCGGTGAAGAAGCCCAGGAGGCTGTCGGGCCCCAGCGGGTCCACGCCGGGCGGCATGCGGTCGTACAGCAGGCGCGCGCCGAGCCCGTAGCCGCCCAGGAAGCGCCGCCCCAGGGACTCGTCGAGGGGCTCGTCCTCGAGCCGTCCGGTCGTGAGGTCCACGTTCAGGATCTTGCCCATGTACCCTCTGGCCATGCCCGGTTCCTCCCGCTCTCCAGCGAAGTCTGGCGCCGCCGTGCCCACCTTCCGGGGTGTCCGCCTGCCCGCGCTCCCGGCAGCGCGCCCTAGGCGATGCTCTCCGTTCGCATCACCGGCCGCTCACAAGGTCCCCCCCTTATACGGCCTCCCTCTTCGATGAGCTCCTCGATCCATCGCGGGTAGCCCCCGGAGCGGCCGGGTCCGGGCGCGCTCGTCCCCGGGCGCGCGAGGCCCCGGGGCTGCATCCCCGATGCCACGCGAGAGCGGCGCCGTTCCGGAGCGTTGCGGCCTGCTCCCGCGTCCACGATGGGCGCGCGGCGGT
>JBBIOF010000161.1:0-6030 GCA_037443505.1 Candidatus Rokuibacteriota bacterium | reverse complement strand
CGCGGCGACCTCCTCGAGGGCCGCCAGGCCCCGGGGAGGCCCGTACCGCCGCTTCGAGGGCGTGTCATAGACGGGCCCGAACACCACCCAGTCCGCCCCCGCGCGCTCGGCCGCCAGCGCCTCGTCCAGCCCGTGGGTGGAGGCGCCGATCAGCAGGCGCCGACCAGCCACGGCGCGCAGGTCCTCCACCGAGAGCGAGGCGGAGGTGCGCTGCACCCCGTCGGCGCCCACGGCCAGGGCCACGTCGGCGCGGTCGTTCACGATCAGGAGCGCGCCGCGCGCCGCCGTGGGTCCCCTGAGCGCCCGGGCGAGGTCAGCCAGGTCACCCGCGCCCAGGTCCTTCTCCCGGAGCTGGACGGCCGGCAGTCCAGCCGCGAGGCACTCCCCGACCGTCTCGACCAGACCCCGGTCCCGCACCTGGTGCCGGTCGGTGACCAGGCAGAGCCTCAGCTGGTCCAATCGGGAACGCCCTCGAGGGGCGAGGACGCGGTGGCGTAGAGCTTCTTGGAGATGCGCCCCGCCTTGAAGGCGAGCCGCCCGGCCTCCACGGCCAGGCGCATGGCCCGGGCCATGGCCACCGGGTCGCGGGCGCCCGCGATGGCGGTGTTCATGAGCACGCCGTCGCAGCCCAGCTCCATGGCGATGGCGGCGTCGGACGCCGTGCCCACGCCAGCGTCCACGATCACCGGCACGGAGACCGACTCCAGGATGATCTTGATGTTGTAGGGGTTGCGGATCCCCAGCCCCGAGCCGATGGGCGCGCCCAGCGGCATCACCACCGCGGCCCCCGCGTCCTGGAGCTTTCGGGCCGCCACCGGGTCGTCGTTCGTGTACGGCATCACGACGAAGCCCTCGCGGGCCAGCGTCCGGGTCGCCTCCAGGAGCCCCTCGATGTCCGGGAACAGGGTCCGGGAGTCGCCGATGACCTCCAGCTTCACCATGTCGCCGAGGCCGGCCTCGCGGGCCAGGTAGGCCGTGCGGACCGCCTCGTCCGCGGTGTAGCAGCCGGCCGTGTTGGGCAGGAGGGTGAAGCGCTTGGGGTCGATGTGGTCGAGGATGGACTCACCGGTGCCGGGCAGGCTCACCCGGCGGACGGCGACCGTCACGATCTCCGCGCCGGACTCCTCCAGCGCCTGCTTCATGACCTCGTTGGACGAGTACTTGCCGGTCCCGACGATGAGCCGCGACGTGAACTCGCGACCGCCGATCCGGAGTGGCGTCTCGTACATGGCCTCCCTATCCTCCCCCCATCGGGCGGACGATCTCCACCCGGTCGCCGTCGCGGAGCATGGTGACGGCGTACGCGCCGCGCGGCGTGACCTCGCGGTTCACCGCCACCGCCGTGTACTCGCGCTTGACGCCCAGGCGCGCCAGCAGCTCCTCGACGCTCAGCGCGTCCTCGATGTCCATGGACTGGCCGTTGACCGTGATCCTCACCGTGCTCCTCGCCGCCGCTCCCCGGCCCGGGAACGAGAACGGCCGCGTCCCGGACCGGGCGCGGCCGTCGTGCGTCGCTTCCGTCCGCCGTGTTCCCTTCGCTGGAATTACCCAGAGCAGGTTCGAGGGGTCCCGGGCCGCACCCGGTTCTCAGGAGTCCTCCCCCCACGGGGACCGATTCGAGTATATCACTCTGTCGGGGAAAATACGGGAGCACCCAGGGTGCCTGACCACGCCGCGAGCATCTCTCCGTCTTCTCGAACCGTGCGGCGGGCGCCCGTGGACAGACTGTCAGGCGCCCGGGAGATTCCTCGACAGACGGGCCGACAGAACCAGGTCCGACCACCCGGCTCTCCCGCAAGGGAGCCGGGCGGCGTCAGGTGCGGTCGAGCTGCGCGGCGAGCGTCTCGCGGTCGGTGGCCGGCAGGTCGCAGGCGTAGTCGCGGCACACGAAGGCGGTGGCCTTGCCGTCCACGGGGCCCCGCCCCTCGAGGAGCGGGATGCCGGCACTGCTCGCGTCCCCCGTCCGGCCCGCGACGATGCGGTTGGGCTGGTAGCGGCCGAAGACCTCCGCCGCGAGGGGCTCCAGGCTCTCGCGGGAGGGGCCGACGAGGGCGACCTCGACCACCGGCCCCAGGTAGAAGTCGTGCGCGCAGAGGAAGCGTCCGAATCCCAGCGGGTGCCGCGCCATGAGGTCGGCCATGGGGCGGAGCGCCGCCAGGGCGACGGCCCGGCAGCGCTCGTCGCCGGTGAAGGCGGCGATCCGCAGCAGCGTCTCGATGGCCACCGAGCTGCCCGACGGCACCGCGTTGTCGAAGAGGTTCCGCGGGCGGACCACCAGGCGCTCGTGGTCGCGGCCGGTGTCGTAGAAGCCGGCCAGGTCCTGGTCCCAGAAGAGGTCGAGCAGGGCGTCGGAGATCGCCCGCGCCTCGTCGAGCCAGCGCCGCTCGAAGGTCGCCTCGTAGAGGTCGAGCAGCCCCGCCGCCACCATCGCGTGGTCCTCCAGGTAGCCCCGCAGCCGGGCCTGCCCTGCGCGCCACGTCCGGAGCAGGCGCCCGCCGGCACGCATGGCCGTCAGCACGAACTCCGCGTTGCGCGCGGCGGCGGTCACGTACTCGGGGCGCCCCAGCACCCGGCCGGCCTCGGCGAAGGCCCGGCACGCGAGCCCGTTCCAGCCCGCCAGGACCTTGTCGTCGCGCCCCGGCCGCACCCGCCGCTCCCGCGCCTCGAGGAGGCGACGGCGGGCGGCCGCCACGCGGGCGGGATCGGGCTCCCCGGGCACCCAGAGGACGTTCCGGCCCTCGAAGTTGGGCCCCCGGTCCACCCCCCAGTAGCCGAGGGCGTCCTCCGCCTCCCCGCCCAGGACGGCGCGCACCTCCTCGGCCGTCCACACGTAGAAGCGGCCCTCCTCGCCCTCGGAGTCGGCGTCCTGCGCCGAGTAGAAGCCACCGGCGGGGTCGGTCATCTCGCGCAGCAGGTAGTCGAGGGTCTCCTCGGCGATGCGGCGGTATTCGGGATCGCCGAAGGCCAGCCAGCCGTGGAGGTAGAGGGAGGCGAGCTGGGCGTTGTCGTAGAGCATCTTCTCGAAGTGCGGCACGAGCCACCGGGCGTCCACCGCGTAGCGGTGGAAGCCGCCGCCCAGCTGGTCGTAGATGCCGCCGCGCGCCATGCGGGTCAGCGTGGTGCGCACCATGCGCTCCGCGGAGGCGTTGCCCGTGCGCTTCCAGTAGCGGAGGACGAACTCCCAGATCATCGGCTGGGGGAACCTGGGCGCGCCGCCCACGCCCCCGTCCCGCTCGTCGAACTGCGCCGAGACGCCCTGGAACGCGAGGAAGAGCACCTCGTCGGTGAGGAGCTGCGTGGCGCCGCGCAGCCGCTCGGCGCGCCCCAGCTCCTCGGTGAGCTGGCGCCCCGACCGCACCACCTCCTCCCGCCGGGTCCGCCAGGCGTCCGCCACCGCCCGGAGAAGCTGCGGGAAGGAGGGCAGCCCGTGGCGCGGCGTCGGGGGAAAGTAGGTCCCTCCGTAGAAGGGCGCGCCGTCCGGCGTGAGGAAGACGGTCATGGGCCAGCCGCCGTGGCCGGTGAGGGCCTGGACCGCCTGCATGTAGATCTGGTCCACGTCGGGCCGCTCCTCCCGGTCCACCTTGACGCTCACGAAGTGCTCGTTCATGAGCCGGGCGATCTCGGGGTCCTCGAACGACTCGCGCTCCATCACGTGGCACCAGTGGCAGGCGGAGTAGCCCACGGAGAGCAGGATGGGCTTGTCCTCGCGGCGGGCCTTCTCGAACGCCTCCTCGCCCCAGGGATACCAGTCCACGGGGTTCCCCGCGTGCTGGAGGAGGTAGGGGCTGGTCTCGGCCGCGAGGCGGTTGGCCACGGGACCCCGCTACCGCGAGAAGGGCAGCGCCGAGACCGTGGCCGGCACCGAACGCTCGCCGGCCTGGACGCCCAGGCGCGTGCCCGGCTCGGCGTGCTGCCGCCGGATCAGCGCCAGGGCCGCGGGGCGGCCGAGCCCGAAGGACCACGTCGCGCTCGTCACGTGGCCGGCGGGCTGGTCGCTGGCCGGGGCGGGCGCCCGCGGGGCGGGCACCGCGTCGCCCTCCAGCACGAGCCCGCGCAGGTGCCGGTTGACGTGGCCGCGGTCGCGGATCCGGACCACCACCTCCTGGCCGATGTAGCAGCCCTTGGTGTAGGACACGAGGTGGGCGAACGGGATCTCGGGCAGCAGCACGGTGCCGTCCACGTCCTGGCCGAAGCGCGGCGTGCCGGCCTCGATGCGGAGCGACTCCCACGCCTCGCTCCCCACCGGCACGGCGCCGGCCTCCTGCACGGCCTCCCTCGCGCGGGCCGCCTCCGCCGCCGGCGCGTCGATCCACACCTCCGCCTCGCCCGTCTCGCCCCCGCCCCGCACCAGCCGGACCTCGGTGCCCTCCAGCTTGGCCGCCGCACCCGACCACGCCCGGTCGGGGACGACGGAGCCGGTCAGCCGCTCCGCCAGCGCGGGCGCCTCCGGCCCCGCCAGCAGCAGGAACGCGCGCTCGCCGGAGGCATCGCGCAGCGACACCTTCTCGGCGAAGAGGTACCGGTCGAGATCCTCCAGCATCCCGGCGGCCCGGCCCGGCGGCGTGAGGACCAGGACGCGGTCCTCCAGCACCCAGACGAGCAGCAGCGCCTGCACCTTGCCGTGCACGTCCAGGAAGGCGGCCGCGCACCCCTGCCAGGGCCGGAGCCCCTTGACGTCGTTGGAGAGCATGGCGTGGAGGAAGGCGGCCCGGTCCCGGCCGGTGACCTCCACCACTCCCAGGTCGCTGCGGTCGAGGAGCCCCACGGCGCGGCGCACGGCCTGGTACTCCGCCGCGGCGCGGGACCGATCGGGCGCCTGGAGGCTCTGCATGAGGAGATTGTACCCCCGACGCCGAGGGAGCCCGGCCGGGCGTGCTAGACTGCGCGCCGATGCTCCGCCTCGACCCCCGGGTGGCGCGGCGCTTCCAGCGGAACCTGCTCCGCTGGTACGCGCGCCACGGCCGCGACCTGCCCTGGCGCCGCACCCGGGACCCCTACCGCGTGCTGGTCTCCGAGATCATGCTCCAGCAGACCCAGGTGGAGCGAGTGGTGCCCAAGTACCAGCAGTTTCTCGAGCGCTACCCCACGCTCGCGGACCTGGCGGCTGCGCGGGTCGGCGAGGTGCGCCGGCTGTGGTACCCCCTCGGCTACAACATCCGCCCCGTGCGGCTGCACCGGATCGCCCGCGAGGCGCTGGCGCGCTACGACGGCCGCCTGCCCGACAGCCTCGACGGGCTCCGGCGTCTGCCCGGCGTGGGCCGCTACACGGCCGGCGCCGTGCTGGCCTTCGCCTACGGGCGGGACACCGCGGTGCTGGACACCAACGTGCGGCGCGTCCTCGCCCGGGTCTTCCTGGGCCCCCGCAAGGCCAGACGCGTCCGGGGCGAGAAGGCCTACTGGGACCTGGCGGCGGCCCTGGTCCCCCCGGGCCGCGGGTACGACTTCAACCAGGCGCTGATGGACTTCGGCGCCACCTGGTGCCGGCCGCGTCGCCCGCGGTGCACCCCCTGCCCCATGCGGCGCTTCTGCGCCAGCTTCCCGTGCCCCTGACGGCGCCGGGCGCGGAGGCCGGGCGACCGTGATCGTCGAGGTCACCGCCGCGCTGATCCAGGACCAGGCCGGGCGCTACCTGATCACCCGCCGGCCGCAGGGGACCCACCTGGCCGGCCTCTGGGAGTTTCCTGGCGGCAAGCGCGAGAGGGGCGAGTCGCTGGAGGCCTGCCTGCGCCGCGAGCTCGCCGAGGAGCTGTCGGCGGCGTTCGCCGTGGGCGAGCCGGCCGGGACGGTGCGCTGGGAGTACCCCGACCGGACCGTGGTCGTCCACTTCTACCGGTGCCGTCTCGAGTCGGGCACCATCGAGCCCAGGGAGGCGCAGGAGATGGCGTGGGTCGAGCCGGAGCGCCTGGAGGAGTACGCCTTCCCGCCCGCGGACCGCGAGCTGCTCGCCCGGCTCCGGGCCCGCCGCTGACGGCGCGGCGGGAGGAGGGACGTCGGGACGGGGGCGGGAACGGCCGGCGCGTGCGACTCTCA
>JBBIOF010000160.1:0-6043 GCA_037443505.1 Candidatus Rokuibacteriota bacterium | reverse complement strand
GGCGCGCCGCGGCCCTGGAGGCGGAGGTGGCGGAGCGCGAGCGGGCCGAGGAGACCCGCGAGCGGCTCATCGCGATCCTGGAGGCCACCAGCGACTACGTGGTGATGGGCCACGCCGACGGCCGCATCGTCTACTGCAACCGGGCGGCGCGAGGGCTCCTCCGGCTCGGCGAGGGCGGCGACCCGTCGGGGCTCCGCATCGCCGACGCCCACCCGGCGTGGGCCGCCCGCCTGATCATGGAGGAGGCCATCCCCGCCGCCGTCCGGGACGGCGTCTGGAGCGGCGAGACGGCGCTGCGCGGCCCCGACGGGCGCGAGGTGCCGGTGCTGCAGGTCATCGTCGCCCACAAGGCGCCCGACGGGCGGGTGGAGTTCCTCTCCACCATCGCCCGCGACATCACCCAGCACAAGCGCACGGAGGAGGCGCTCCGGCAGAGCGAGAAGCTGGCCGCCATGGGGGAGCTGCTGGCGGGCGTGGCCCACGAGCTCAGCAACCCGCTGGCCGTCGTTCTGGGGCAGTCGGCGCTGCTCGGCCGGGCGGCCAGCGATCCGGCCCAGGCGGCGCGGGCCCAGAAGATCGTCCGCGCGGCCGAGCGCTGCGCGCGCATCGTGAGGAACTTCCTCGCGCTGGCCCGCCAGTCCCCGGCCGAGCGCCGGCCGGTCGCCCTGAACGACGTGGTCCGCGAGGCGCTGGAGCTCCTGGCCTACCAGCTCCGCGTGGACGACGTGCGCGTGGCGCTCGACCTCCAGGACGACCTCCCGGTCCTGTGGGCCGACCCCCACCAGCTCCACCAGGTCGTCGTGAACCTGGTGACCAACGCCCACCATGCCCTCCGGTCCGTCGCTCCCCCGCGGGAGCTCCGGCTGGCGACTCGCGCGGGCCCCGACCGCACGGCCGTCGTCCTGGAGGTCACGGACTCGGGACCGGGGATCGCTCCCGAGATCCAGGCCCGCATCTTCGAGCCGTTCTTCACCACCAAGCCCCCCGGCCAGGGCACCGGGCTCGGGCTGCCCCTCTGCCGGGGAATCGTGGAGGGTCACGGCGGGGCGATCCGGTTGGAGAGCCGGCCCGGAAGCGGGGCCTCCTTCCTCGTGGAGCTTCCGGTCCACCGCCCCGCGGAGGCGCCGGCGGACGCCGCCACCGCGCCCCCGGCGCCGGCAGCACCGATGTCACTGCTGGTGGTGGACGACGACCCCGAGGTCGGCGACGTCATCGCCGAGATGCTGCTCGCCGACGGACACCGGGTGGACACCGCCCCCGACGGCGCCGTCGCCCTCCAGCGGCTGGAGCGCACGACCTACGACGCGATTCTGACGGACCTCCGCATGCCCGAGCTGGACGGCCCGGGGCTCTACCGCGAGGTGGCGCGCCGGACCCCGCACCTCCTCGGGCGGTTCATCTTCCTCACGGGGGACACGCTGGGCCCCGAGACCCGGGAATTCATCGAGCAGACCGGCGTGCCCACCGTGGGCAAGCCCTTCGACCTCGACGATGTCCGCCGGGCGCCGGCCCGGGTGGGGGGCCGGCGCTAGGGCCGTCCCCGTGGAGCCGCGAGTGCCCAGCATCCGGTGGACGATCAAGCGGAAGTATCTCGCCATGAGGGCGGCGGCCCTCCTGATAGCGCTCCTCCTCGGGCTCTGGATGAGATGGGAGATCCCGAGGCACGTCGCGGACGCCGAGACCCGGCTCGCGCTGTCCGGCCGCCAGGCCGCCGCGCGCGTGGAGGCGCTGACCGAGCAGCTCGCCCGGTACCTGGCGCTGCTCGCCGGCAGCTCCGCCGTGCCTCCCGGTCAGGGCGCGCGGATCGTCGAGGCGTTCCGGGCGCTGGCGTCCGAGCATCCCGAGGTCGAGCAGCTGCTTGCCGCCGACGCCGCGGGCCGCGTCACCGCGAGCCTCCGGCCTGCGGCCGAGGACCACCTCGCGAACCGGCCCTGGTTCGCCCGCGCCATGGCCACCGGCCGGGTCGCGGTGGTGGACGTCGATACCGCCATGGGCCCTGCCAGCCCGGTGGCGATCGTGGCCGTCCCTCACCGCGACGCCGGCGGCGTCTCTGCCGGGGTCCTGGTCGCCGCGCTGAGCACGGAGCGCCTGGGCCTGCGGTTCCGCTCGCTCTGGCTCCCCGAGGACGTCACCATCACCCTGCTCGACGGCACGGGGCGCGTGCTTGCCAGGCACCCTGCCGAGGGGCCCGGCCCTGGCCCGGGGATCGGCCGGGCCGGGCCGGGAGCGCCAGGCCCCGCCGGCGACCTGCTCACGGTGGCGACTCCCGTCGCCGGGACCGACTGGCGGATCGAGGCCAGCCTGCCGCGCGCCGTCGCCCGGCGTGCGACGATCGATGAGCTGCTCCACCTGGCCGTGCCCATCTTCATGGTCGTTCTGGGCGCCGGGGCCATCGGTTTCGTCCTCGCTCGGCGCGTGTGGCGCCCCCTGAAGGCGCTGACCGCGGCGGTGCGCCGGCTCCAGCAGGGCGAGGTGATCTCCGTCCCGGTCACCTCCTCCGAGGAGGTGGGAGACCTCGCGCGGGCCTTCAACGCGATGGCCGCCGACCTCCAGGAGTCGAGGCGTCGCCTCGAGCGGCGGCTGGCCGACCTCACCGTCCTGTCCGAGGCCGGACGCCTGCTGACGCGGTCCCTGGACCTCGCGACGGTCCTCCAGCGCCTCGCGGCGCTCGCGCGCCGGCATCTCGCGGTCGACGTCGTGCGGATCTGGCTGCTGGACGAGCCGTCGGGAGCCCTCGTCCTCCGCGCTCACGAGGGCGTCACCCGGCACGAGGTGGACCAGCGAGCCCGTTTCGCCGCCGGGGTCGGGCTGGCCGGCTGGATCATGGCGCACCGGAGCCCCCTCGTCGTGTCCGACGTCCTCGCCGACGCGCGCCTCGAAAACCGCGCGTGGATGGAGGCCGAGGGCATCGTGGCGTTCCTGGGCGTGCCGCTGCTGCTCGAGAACGAGCCGGTCGGCATCCTGGCCTGCATGACCCGGACCCCGCGCGAGTTCACGGTGGACGACGTGGCCCTCGCCCAGCTGCTCGGCGGCCCCGCGGCCGTCGCCATCCGGAACGCCGGCCTGCACGAGGAGACCCGCCGGCGCGCCCAGGAGCTCGCCGCCCTGAACCGCCGCATGGAGACGCTCCACGCCGCCGCCCGCGCCCTCGGCGGCCTCCACGATCTCAACCCGACGCTGCAGGGGCTCCTGGACACCGCGGCGGACGTGGTGGGCGCCGCGTACGGGGCCCTCGCCCTGACGGACGGGGAAGGGCGGGTCCGTGCGTTCCTCACGACCGGGCTCCCTGATGAGGTCAGGGAGCGAATGGGCCGTCCACCCGAAGGTCGCGGCCTCCTCGGGGAGATCCTGGGACACGGCAAGCCCCTGCGCCTCGACAACATCCGGGCGCACCCGGCCTCGGTCGGTCTTCCCCCGGGCCTGCCCGAGATGCGCGCGCTCCTCGGCGTGCCGCTGCGGTTCCGGGACCGGACCGTCGGGGCGCTCCTCCTGGCCGAGAAGCCTCGCGGGTTCACCCCGGAAGACGAGGCCCTGCTCACCACCCTCGGCGCGGACGCGGCCGCCATGATCGAGAACGCGCGCCTCGTCCAGGACCTCCGCCGGGCCCTCGACGACCTCCACGCCGCCCAGGAGCAGCTCGTGCAGGACGAGGCGCTCAGGGCGGTCGGCGGCCTCGCCTCCGGCATGGCGCACCACCTGAACAACCTGCTCACGGTGATCAGCGCCCGCGTCCAGCTCCTGCTCCGCCAGGCGGGCGAGCCCCTCAGGGACTCCCTGGAGAAGGTGGGCCGCGCCGCGGCCGAGGCCGCCGAGGTGATCCGCCGGCTGCAGGAGTTCAGCCGGGCCCAGCGCACCCCCACGATGGCCGCCCAGGACATGAACCGCATCGCCCGGGAAGCGCTGGACGTGACCCGGCCCCGCAGGGAGGACGTGGCCGCCCGGCGCGGGATCTCGATCGACGCGGAGCTCGAGCCGGGCCGGGTGCCACCGATCTCCGGTGACGCGGTGGCGCTCAGGGAGGCGCTGGCGAGCCTGGTCTACAACGCCGTGGACGCCATGCCGGGTGGCGGGCGGATCACGCTGAGGACGTGGGCGGACGGCGAGCAGGTCTGCTGCTCGGTGACCGACACCGGCGAGGGGATGACCGAGGAGGTGAGGCAGCGCGCCGTGGAGCCCTTCTTCACCACCCGGGGCCCGAAGAGCCAGGGGCTCGGGCTCAGCCTGGCGTACGGCGTCGTCAAGCGCCACGGCGGTCAGCTGGCGATCGATAGTGCCCCGGGCAGGGGCACGACGGTCACCATCGCGCTGCCGGCCACCGCGCCGGAGTCCGCGCCTCCGTCGCTCGAACCCACCACGCCGCCGCCCCCGGCGGCGAGGGTCCTGGTGATCGAGCCCGACCCCGACGTCCGGGAGATGCTCCGCGACTTCCTGGGCGGTCTCGGCTATCTCGTCCGCGTGGCCGCCGACGGAGCCGAGGGCGTGGCTGCCTTCCAGTCGGAGTCGGCGGACGTCGTCGTCGCCGGCATGGCGCCACCAGGACAGAGCCCCCGGGAGGTCGTCCTGGCGATCAGGGCGCTGAGCCCCGCCACCCCGGTGGTGCTCCTGGCCGGGTGGGCGGAGGCCACGGCCCGCGACCGCGGCGTCACGGGCGCCGACCGCATCATCGACATGCCGCTCGATCCGGCCGCCATCGCCGCGGCGGTGGAGGACCTCCTGGCGCGGCGGGGCGGCGCGGCCGGGCCCCCGGGGCCTGCCTAGGAGATCTCTCGCCGCCCCTCGAGGGCCTTGGAGAGCGTCACCTGGTCGGCGTACTCCAGGTCGCCGCCCACGGGCAGCCCGCGCGCGATGCGGGTCACGCGCACGCCCAGCGGTCGGAGAAGCTTGGCCAGGTAGAGGGCCGTGGCCTCGCCCTCCACGTTGGGGTTGGTCGCCAGGATCACCTCGGTGGTCCCGCCGGCATCGATCCGCGCCAGCAGCTCCCGGACCTTCAGGTCCTCGGGCCCGATCCCGTCCAGGGGCGACAGCGCCCCCAGCAGCACGTGGTAGCGTCCCCGGAACTCGCCCGTCCGCTCCATGGCCAGGAGGTCGTTGGGCTCCTCCACCACGCAGAGGACCCCGGTGTCCCGGGCGGGATCGGCACAGATGCGGCAGGGGTCCTGGTCGGTGACGTTGAAGCAGGTCCGGCAGTAGACGATACGGTCCTTGACGGCCACCAGCGCCTCGCTGAGCTCCCGGACCTCCTCGACCGGCCGCTTGAGCAGGAAGAAGGTGAGGCGCTGGGCCGTCTTGGGGCCGATGCCGGGCAGGCGCTGCAGCGCGTCGATCAGCCGGGCGACGGGCTCGGGGTAGTGTGCCACCCGCCCCTCAGAGGCCCAGGCCGGGGATCTTGAGCCCGCCGGTCAGCTTGCCCAGCTCCTGCTGCACCAGCTCGCGCGCCTTGCGGAGCGCCTCGTTGCAGGCCGCCAGGACCAGGTCCTCCAGCATCTGGGCGTCGTCCCTGTTGATGACCTCGGGGTCGATCTTGATGGCCACGATCTCCTGCTTGCCGCTGGCCGTGACGGTGACCATGCCCCCGCCGGCCGTGGCCTCGACCGTCTTGCGGCCGACCTCCTCCTGGATGGCGGCCATCTGCTGCTGCAGCCGCTGCGCCTCCTTCATGAGGTTGCCGAAGCCTTTCACTGGCCTTCTCCTTCCCCGGCACGCCGGCTGACCCGGACGATGTCGCCCTCGAACTGGGCGATCGCCGCCTGCACCGCCGGGTGGGCCCGGGCGTCCTTCACGCCGCCGTTCTCCTCCGCGACGCTGAAGCGCTCCGCCGTCCGCACCCAGCGCCGCACGGCCGCCAGCACCAGGTCGCGGTTGGCGCGGTCGGCGAGCATCTCTCGCTGGAAGTGGTTGCCGCTGACCGCGATGGTGAGCTCCCCGTCCCGGAGGTCGATCGGGCGGGCCTGCGCCAGCACCGCGGCCACCGTGGGCTTCCTCTTCATCACCTCATCCACCACGCGCTCCCACGCGGTCCCGAGGTCGGGCGGCAGCGCGGCGG
>JBBIOF010000159.1:0-6094 GCA_037443505.1 Candidatus Rokuibacteriota bacterium | reverse complement strand
CGGCGCTGGCGCTGGCCGGGTGCGGCGAGCCGACGAGCCCCACGCCGCTCGCCGAGCGCGGCCGCCAGATCTACCTGGCGCAGTGCACGGCGTGCCACGCCTCCGATCCCGCCAGTACCGGACCGGTCGGGCCTCCGGTCAAGGGCTCCTCCAGGGACCTGCTGGAGGCCAAGCTCCTGCGGGGGACCTACCCGCCGGGATACGCACCGAAGCGGCCGACGACCATCATGCCGCTCCAGCCCGCGGTCGCCCCCGAGATCCCCGCCCTGGCCGCGTACCTCGCCGGGCGGTGACCGGCGACGGCCCGGCGGAGCGCGCCGGGCCGTCGCGCGGGCCGCGCTAGGGGAAGAGGATCTCGAGACCCAGGTAGAGGATGGCGGCGAGCACGAAGCCCGCCCAGAACGTGCCCTTCAGCGTGCCGAGCATCTTCTTGCCGGGTCCGGTGGTGCCCACCAGGGCGTTGGCCTCGGCCGCGGCCACCACGACGGCGAGCAGCAGCAGGGCGCCCACCTTGGCCCCCGGGGTGGTGGACCCGAAGATGGTGAGGTGGCTGGCGGCGCCCATGAAGAACAGCATGGGGATGGACAGCATGGTGTTGGTGCGGGAGGCGAAGCCCCCCCGCTGGCCGCGGGCCGCCGCCTCGGGGATCGCCTGGCCGCCCTTGGCCACCTGGGTGGCGGAGGCGATCACCACCTGCTGGGCCGGCCAGATCACGAACCACACGTTGAACCACATCACGGTGCCCAGGATGCCCCCGAAGAAGATCGCCCAGCCGTACGAGGTGTCGAAGAAGCCGCCGATGCCGGCCTGCCCCATCCTGTGGAAGATGATGAGCCAGCCCGTGATGAACGTGAACATCGCGCCCCAGCGGAACCACCACAGCGCCCGGGAAACCAGGCCGCCCACGATCATGCCGCTCCGCACCGGAGCCTCGGCGGTGGCGAAGAACGGGGTCTGCACGAAGTTGAAGTAGTAGAGCATGCCGATCCAGGTGATGCCGGCAAGGAAGTGGAACCACCGCAGCAGGAACAGCCAACCATCTCCACTGAACAGCGCCATGTAGGGCCCCCTCCTCGTGGCGTGATCGTCTATTCGTTCTCGCCGTCCTCCTCTTCGTCCTCGTCGAACTCCTCGTCCTCGTCGAAGTCCTCGTCCTCGTCCTCGTCGAGGTCCTCGTCGTCGAAGTCGTCCTCGTCGTCGAAGTCGTCCTCGTCGTCGAAGTCATCCTCGTCGTCGAGGTCGTCCTCCTCGAGCTCGTCGTCCTCGTCCTGGAACTCCTCCTCGTCCTCGTCGTCCGGGTGACGGCGCAGGTCGAGGTCGTCGTACCAAGAGGGTGTCTGGAACTGCATGGCGAAGGTCCTCCGAGCCGCTGCCCCGGCTTGACTTAAGTAGCTGGAGTCGCTACCGTTGGAATGCTCGACCGGATTATAACAAAACGTCCTACCCGTCCACCGGCGATTTCGGCGGTGTAGCTCAGCGGCAGAGCGGGGGTCTCATAAGCCCTGTGTCGGAGGTTCGATTCCTCCCACCGCCACCACCGCCTCGATTCGCCCCGCCCGCGCGGCTTCTGCTACACTTCGCCCCGTGACGAGCGCGCTCGGCGACCTCCGCGTCGTGGACCTCACCACCGTCCGCAGCGGCCCCACCTGCACGAAGATCCTGGCCGACTTCGGCGCCGACGTGGTGCGGGTGGAGCGGCCCGGGCCCGGCGAGGGCGGGCGCGTGTTCTACGACCAGGCCGACCTGCACCGGAACAAGCGCAGCGCCGTGGTGAACCTGCAGGACCCACGCGGCGTCGAGATCGTCCGGCGCCTGGCCGCCCGGGCGGACGTCCTGGTGGAGAACTACCGGCCCGACGTCAAGCGGCGGCTGGGCATCGACTACGAGACGCTGAGCCGGGACAACCCCCGCCTGGTCTACGCGAGCATCTCGGGCTTCGGCCAGGAGGGCCCCTACCGCGACCGGCCCGGCTACGACCAGATCGTGCAGGGGATGTCGGGGCTCATGTGGCTGACCGGCACGCCCGAGGCGGCCCCCCTGCGCGTGGGCATCCCCATCGGCGACCTGCTGGCCGGCTACTTCTGCGCCCTGGGCATCCTGGTGGCGCTTCACGAGCGGCAGACGTCGGGGCGGGGCCAGTTCCTGGCCACCTCGCTGCTGGAGGCCCTGGTGGGCAGCCTCTCCTTCCAGGCGGTGAAGTACCTCAACACCGGCCAGGTGCCGCCGCCGGTGGGCAACCACCACCCGCTCACCGCGCCCATGGGCGTCTACCGGGCCGCGGACGGCTTCATGAACCTCGCCGTGGGCAACGACGAGATGTTCGCCCGCCTGGCCCGGGCCGTGGGGGCGCCCGCGCTGGCCGATGATCCGCGGTTCAGCCGGGGCCAGGCCCGCGTGAAGAACCGGGCGGCCCTCGACGAGATCCTGACCGACCGGCTGTCCACCCGCCCCGTGGCGGAGTGGATCGCGGTCCTGAACGAGGCGGGGGTCGCCTGCGGCCCCATCTACACCGTGGACCAGGTCTTCGCCGACCCCCAGGTGCGGCAGTCCCGGCTGGTGCACGAGCAGCTCCACGCGGCCTTCGGGCCCGTGAAGGTGCTGGGGCTGCCGCTGCACCTCGAGCGCACGCCGCCCTCGGTGCGGACGCCGGCCCCCCTGCCGGGCGCCCACACCAGGGAGGTGCTCGGGGAGGTCGGGTACGGGGACGCGGACATCGACGCCCTGGAGCGCGCGGGCGTCATCGAGGTGGCGAAATGAGCGAGACCCGGGACGTCCTGGTCCACCAGGACGGGCAGATCGCGACGGTGGTGTTCAACCGGCCGCGCATGCGCAACGCCATCAGCCTGGCGATGTGGGGCGAGATCGCGCGGATCGCGGGCGGGCTGGCCAAGGACGACTCCGTCCGCGCCGTCGTGTTCCGTGGGGCGGGGACGGAGGCGTTCGCGTCGGGCGCGGACATCTCCGAGTTCAAGGAGAACCGCAAGGACACCGAGACGGCGCTCCGCTACAACGCGCAGACGGAGGCGGCGTACACGGCCATCCGCGCGTGCCCGAAGCCCACGGTCGCGATGATCTTCGGGTTCTGCATGGGCGGTGCCATGGCCATCGCCATGGCCTGCGACCTCCGGTTCGCGGCCGAGGGCTCGAGGTTCGGGATCCCCGCGGCCCGGCTGGGCATCATCTACGGCGCGGATTCCGTGGCCCAGCTGGTGGACCTGGTCGGCCCCGCCTGGGCCAAGGACATCCTCTACTCGGCCCGGACCGTGAGCGACCGGGAGGCGCTCGCCATGGGATTCATCCAGCGGCTCCTGCCGGCGGACGAGCTGGAGAGCTACACCTACGACTACCTGCGCACGGTGGCGGCGAACGCGCCCCTCTCCGTGCGTGGCGCCAAGGTCGCCATCGAGAGCTGCCTCCAGGGGCTCACCCCGGAGCGCCGCCAGCGCCTCAAGGAGCTGGCGCTGGAAGCGTTCGACAGCGAGGACTACAAGGAGGGGACGCGGGCCTTCCTCGAGAAGCGGCCGCCCAGATTCCAGGGGCGGTAGTGCGTGTCGCCGTCCTCAGCTCCACGCCGGCCAGCGCGACGGAGGGCAGCGGGACCTTCGTGAGCATCGACGGGCTGGCCCGCGGGCTGGCCCGCCTGGGCCACGCCGTGGAGCTCCGCCCGCTCCGCCTGCGGACCCGCTTCCATACCCTCGACCGCTGGCTCTACAACGCCGCGGTGGCGGCGCGGCCCCCGCGCGCCGACGTCGTGGTGGGCGTGGACCTGGACGGCTTCCTCTGGGCGCGCCGCCGGCGGCAGCCCTTCGTCGTCGCGCTCAAGGGCATCATCGCGGACGAGCGCACCCACGAGCGCGGCTGGGTGCGCGCGCTGCTGGGCCTCCAGGCCCGGTGGGAGCGGGCCAACTGCGCGCGGGCCGACCGCGTCGTCGTCCCCAGCCGGTACTCGGCCGGCGTCGCGGCGCAGGTCTACGGGCTGCCGCCCCACCGCATCGCGGTGGTGCCGGAGCCCATCGACCTGGCCGGCTGGCGGCGCCGCTTCGCCGAGGTGGGCCCCGGCCCCCCACCGGGGCCGGTGGTGCTGGCGGTGGCCCGCATGTACCCCCGCAAGCGCCTGGAAGACCTCCTGGCCGCGGCCGCGCGGCTCCGGGCGCGAATCCCCGACCTCCGGGTCCGCATCGTAGGGGAAGGGCCGGAGTCCGCCCGCCTGCGCAGGCTCCACGCCGAGCTGGGGCTCGGCGAGACGGTGGTGTTCCTCGGTGAGGTGTCGAGGCGGACGCTGGCCGTAGAATATATGCGTGCGCGGTGCTTCTGCCTGCCGACCGTGCAGGAGGGCTTCGGCCTGGTGTTCGCCGAGGCGATGGCGGCGGGCCTGCCCGTGGTCGCCTGCCGTGCCTCCGCCGTCCCCGAGCTGGTGCTGGACGGGCGGACCGGCCTGCTGGTATCCCCGCGGCGCCCCGACGAGCTCGCCTCCGCGCTGGAGCGGGTGCTGATGGACGAGGCGCTCCGCCGCTCGCTGGGCTCGGAGGGGCGGCGCCGGGTCGAGGCCCTCGACCTGGAACCGGTGGCGCGCCGGTTCCTCGAGGTCCTGCCCGCGTGAGACCGCTGGCCTACGGCACCCGCCGCTTCACCTTCTCCGCCGGCCACCGCTACTGGGTGGACGCCTGGCCGGCCGCGGAGAACCAGCGCGTGTTCGGCCGCCTGACGGTGCCGCACGGCCACAACTACACCCTGGAGGTCACCGTCCGCGGCGACATCGACGAGCGGACGGGGATGGTGATCGACCTCGGCGAGCTCAAGCGGGTGGTCGGCGAGACGGTGGTCGAGCGCTTCGACCACGCCGACCTCAACGCCGACCCGCTGTTCCGCGGGCGCGTGCCCACCACCGAGAACCTGGCCGTGGCGATCTGGGAGCTGCTGGCGGCCAAGCTGGGGCCCGACCGGCTGTGGCGGGTGCGGGTCTGGGAGGACCCCACGCTCTACGTGGACTATCACGGGGAGGCGGGCGGGCCGCGGTGCTGACGCTCACCCGCGTCTACCACTTCAGCGCCGCCCACCGGCTCGCGAGCCCGGCGCTGACGCCGGAGGCCAGTGCCCGGCTCTACGGGCCCTGCGCGCGGGACCACGGCCACAACTACTACCTGGAGGTCACCGTGGCGGGCCGGCCCGACCCGGTGACGGGGATGATCACGGATCTGGTGCGGCTCGACGCGCTCGTGCAGGACGAGCTGCTCGACCGGGTCGATCACCGCACGCTCGAGGCGGTGCCGGAGCTCGCCGGCGTCATCACCACCGGCGAGGGGCTGGCCCGGGCGTTCTGGCGGCGGCTCGCCGTCGCGCTGCCGCCGGGGGCGCTGCGGCGGGTGGCCGTCGTGGAGACGGCGAACAACCGCTTCGAGTACGGGGGCGAGGAATGAAGAGCGGAGAGGACGGGACCATCGCGCGGCTGGTCGAGCAGCTGCTCAAGGAGCTGGGGGAGGACGCCTACCGGGACGGGCTCGAGCGGACACCGGAGCGCGTGGAGAAGGCGCTGCGGTTCCTCACCTCCGGCTACCGCATGGACGTGCGGGACGTGCTCAACGACGCGCTGTTCGTCGAGGAGTACGACGAGATGGTGGTGGTGAAGGACATCGACTTCTTCTCCCTGTGCGAGCACCACCTCCTGCCCTTCGTGGGCAAGTGCCACGTGGCCTACATGCCGCGCCGGAAGATCGTGGGGCTGTCCAAGATCCCCCGCCTGGTGGAGATGTTCAGCCGGCGGCTGCAGGTGCAGGAGCGGCTCACCACCCAGATCGCCGGCACCCTGAACGAGGTGCTCCAGCCGCGCGGCGTGGCGGTGGTGATGGAGGCGATCCACCTGTGCATGGTGATGCGCGGCGTGGAGAAGCAGAACTCGAAGGCCGTCACCTCGGCGATGCTGGGGGCGTTCCGCGACCGTCCGGAGACCCGGGCCGAGTTCATGGAGCTCATCAAGGCCGGGCGCGGGCTCCAGATTTGACCGGGCACGGCGCGCTCGCCGGGCAGGTGGCCCTGGTCACCGGCGCCGGCCGGGGCATCGGGCGGGCCGTGGCGCGGGCGCTCGCCTACGAGGGCG
>JBBIOF010000158.1:0-6172 GCA_037443505.1 Candidatus Rokuibacteriota bacterium | reverse complement strand
GCACGGCCATCATCGAGCACATGGCGAAGCTCTGACCACGGGGGAGACGGCGATGGCAGCGCGGCCCAAGATCACGGTGGTGGGCGCCGGCAACGTCGGCGCCACGGTGGCGCAGTACGCGGTGGAGCGCGAGCTGGGGGACGTGGTCCTGGTGGACGTCATCGAGGGCGTGCCGCAGGGCAAGGCCCTCGACCTCCTGGAGGCCGGCCCGGTCCACGGCTACGACTCGCTGCTCACCGGCTCCAACGGGTACGACGAGACGGTGGGCTCCGACATCGTGGTCATCACGGCCGGCCTGGCCCGCAAGCCGGGCATGACCCGCGACGACCTGCTGTTCAAGAACGCCGAGATCGTGGGCAGCGTGGTGGACCAGGTGGTGCCCCGGTCCCCGAACGCGATCCTGATCCTGGTGACGAACCCGCTGGACGCCATGGTGCAGCTGGCCTGGCGGAAGTCCGGCTTCCCGCCCCAGCGGGTCATCGGCATGGCGGGGGTGCTGGACTCGGCGCGCTTCCGGACCTTCATCGCCCGCGAGCTCGACGTGTCCGTGGAGAACGTGACCGCCTTCGTCCTGGGCGGCCACGGGGACACCATGGTGCCGCTGCCGCGCTACTCCACCGTGGCCGGCATCCCGCTGCCCGACCTGCTGCCGCCCGAGCGCATCGAGGCGCTGGTGAAGCGCACGGCCGGGGGCGGCGCGGAGATCGTGAACCTGCTCAAGACGGGCAGCGCCTACTACGCGCCCGCCGCCTCCACCGTGGAGATGGTGGAGGCGATCCTCAAGGACAAGAAGAAGATCCTGCCCTGCGCGGCCTACCTGGACGGGCAGTACGGCGTGAAGGGGCTCTACGTCGGGGTGCCCGTGAAGCTCGGCCGGCGGGGCGTCGAGCAGGTCATCGAGATCCGGCTGACGCCGGAGGAGCAGGCCGCGTTCCAGCGCTCGGCGGCCGCCGTGCGCGAGCTGGTGGACAAGCTGAAGCTCTGAGCCCGGGAGGAGGATCCATGGCCACGCCCGTTCCCGACGGCGACCGGGCCGCGCCCGCGGACCGGCCCTGACCATGCGCGAGATCCCCGCGAGCGCCGTCACCGACGCCGTCAAGAAGCTCTGCGTGGAGGCCAACCTGGAGCTCGAGCCGGACATGCTCCGGGCCTTCGACCGGGCGCTCCAGACGGAGCGCTCGCCCGCGGGCCGGCAGGTGCTCGAGATCCTGAAGGAGAACGCGGAGATCGCGCGCACCGCGCGCATCCCGTACTGCCAGGACACGGGCGTCGTGGTGTGCTTCGTCGAGCTGGGGCAGGACGTGCACCTCACCGGCGGCTCCCTCCAGGCGGCCATCGACGAGGGCGTCCGGCAGGGCTACCGCGAGGGCTACCTGCGGGCGTCCGTCGTCCGCTCCCCGTTCGACCGGGTGAACACCGGGGACAACACGCCGGCCGTGGTGCACGTGGAGGTGGTGCCGGGCGCCCGGCTGCACATCCAGCTCATGGCCAAGGGCGGCGGCTGCGAGAACCGGTCGAAGTACCGGATGCTCACGCCCGCCGAGGGCCTGCCCGGCGTCCGGGAGTGGGTCCTCGAGTGCGTCCGCACCGCCGGCCCCGACGCCTGTCCGCCGCTGGTCCTGGGCGTGGGCATCGGCGGCACGTTCGAGAAGGCGGCGCTGCTCAGCAAGAAGGCCCTGTTCCGGGAGCTGGGCACGCCGAACCCCGACCCGTTCCTGGACCGGCTCGAGCGGGAGCTCCTGGACGAGGCCAACCGCCTGGGCATCGGCCCGCAGGGCTACGGGGGGGACACCACGGCGTTCGGGATCCACATCCTGACCCATCCCTGCCACATCACGTCGCTGCCGGTGGCCGTCACCATCGAGTGCCACGCCCACCGCCACAAGGAGGTGACCCTGTGAGGCCGGGAGGCCCGGCATGATCCGGACGGCAGCCGACGGGACCAAGGAGATCACCCCGCCGCTCACCGACGCCGACGTCGAGTCGCTCCGGGCCGGTGACCGCGTGCGCATCACCGGCGTCATCTACACGGCGCGCGACGCCGCGCACGGGAGGCTCATGCAGCTCATCGAGACGGGAGAGACGCTGCCCCTCGAGGTGCGCGGGCAGATCATCTACTACACCGGGCCGACCCCCGCACGGCCGGGCGCCGTGGTGGGGTCCATCGGGCCCACCACCGCCAGCCGCATGGACCGGTTCACCCCGGCCCTGCTGGAGCTGGGGCTCAAGGGCACCATCGGGAAGGGCTACCGGGGCCAGGCCGTGAAGGACGCCCTGCGACGCCACCGGGCCGTCTATTTCGGCGCCATCGGCGGCGCCGGGGCGGTCCTCTCCCGCTTCGTCAAGAAGCTCGAGATCGTCGCCTACCAGGACCTGGGCACCGAGGCGATCCGCCGCCTGGAGGTCGAGGGCTTTCCCGCCATCGTCATCAACGACTGCCACGGCGGCGACCTGTACGAGGACGGGCAGAAGGCCTACGCCCGGGCGCGGGCGTGAAGGTCCACGAGTACCAGGCCAAGGCGCTGCTCCGGGCGTGGTCCGTCCCGGTGCCGAGCGGCGACGTGGCCGACACGCCCGCCGCGGCCCGCGCCGTGGCCGAGCGGCTCCGTGGCCGCGTGGTGGTGAAGGCCCAGGTCCACGCGGGCGGCCGCGGCAAGGCCGGTGGCATCAGGCTGGCCGGCTCCCCCGACGACGCGGAGCGCGTGGCCTCGGAGATCCTGGGCATGCGGCTCAGGACCCCGCAGACCCCGCCCGAGGGCATCCTGGTGCGCCGCGTGCTGGTGGAGGAGGCCTCGGACGTCGAGCGCGAGCTGTACCTGTCGGTGACGCTGGACCGCGCCCGCGGCACCCACGTGGTGATGGCCTCCGCCGCCGGCGGCATGGAGATCGAGGAGGTGGCCGCCCGCGACCCCGGGGCCATCCTCCGCGAGTGGGCGCACCCGGCCCTGGGGCTGGGCGACTTCCAGGCCAGGCGGCTGGCGTTCGGCCTGGGCCTCGAGGGCGACCGGTTCCGGCAGGCGGTCGCGCTGGTGCGGAACCTGTTCGCGCTCTACCTGGCCAAGGACTGCTCCCTGGCCGAGATCAACCCCCTGGTGGTGACGCGCGACGGGCGCGTGCTGGCCCTGGACGCCAAGCTCAACTTCGACGACAACGCCCTCTTCCGCCAGCAGGACGTGGTGGCCATGCGGGACGTCGCGGAGGAGGACCCGCTGGACGTCGAGGCCTCGAAGTACGGCCTCAACTACATCAAGCTGGACGGCAACGTGGGCTGCATGGTCAACGGCGCGGGCCTGGCCATGGCCACCATGGACATCATCAAGCTGGCCGGCGGCGAGCCGGCCAACTTCCTGGACGTGGGTGGGGGCGCCTCGCCGGAGCAGATCGAGAACGCCTTCCGCATCCTCTCCTCCGACCCGGCGGTGAAGGCGGTCTTCATCAACGTCTTCGGGGGGATCCTCCGCTGCGACCGGCTGGCCGGGGGCGTCATCGCCGCGGTCCGCAAGCTCGGGCTGCGGCTGCCGGTGGTCGTCCGCATGGAAGGGACCAACGTCGAGCTGGGCAAGAAGATGCTGGCGGAGTCGGGACTCGACCTCATCACCGCCGACGACATGGGCGACGGCGCCCGGAAGGTCGTCGAGCTGGCCGGGAGGGCTTCGTGAGCATCCTGGTGGATCGCACCACCCGCGTGGTGGTCCAGGGGATCACCGGGCGCGAGGGCGCCTTCCACGCCGCCCGCTGCCGCGAGTACGGCACCACGGTGGTCGGGGGCGTGACCCCGGGCAAGGGCGGGACCACCCACGAGGGCTTCCCCGTGTGGAACACGGTGGCGGAGGCCGTGGCGGCCGAGGGCGCCGACTGCGCGCTCATCTTCGTGCCGCCCGCCGCCGCCGCGGACGCCATCATGGAGGCGGCCGCCGCGGGCGTGCCGCTCATCGTCTGCATCACCGAGGGCATCCCCGTGGCCGACATGGTGCGGGCCCGACACTTCCTGGCCGGGACGCGCAGCCGGCTCATCGGGCCCAACTGCCCCGGCCTCATCACGCCGGGGCAGGCCAAGGTGGGGATCATGCCGGGCCACATCCACGCGCCGGGCCCGGTGGGCGTCGTCTCCCGCAGCGGGACCCTGACCTACGAGGTGGTGGGCCAGCTCACCCGACGGGGCATCGGCCAGTCCTCGTGCGTGGGCATCGGCGGCGACCCGGTCCACGGCACCAGCTTCGTGGACGTCCTGGCGCTGTTCGAGGCCGACCCGGAGACACGCGCCATCATGATGATCGGCGAGATCGGCGGCAGCGCCGAGGAGGAGGCTGCCGCGTACATCGAGACCCGGGTGACCAAGCCGGTGGTCGCCTTCATCTGCGGCCAGACGGCGCCGCCCGGACGGCGCATGGGGCACGCCGGGGCCATCATCGCCGGGGGCAAGGGGACGGCCGCGGAGAAGATGCGCGCGCTGGAGGCGGCGGGAGCGACCCTGGTCCGGAGCCCGGCCGACATGGGGGCGACCGTGCAGAAGGTGCTGGGGCGATGAGCACGATCGAGCGGACGCTGGCCATCATCAAGCCGGACGCCGTCGCCAAGGGCGTGGCGGGCCAGATCATCACGCGCATCGAGGGGGCCGGGCTCAAGATCCTGGCCGCGCGGCTCGTCCGGCTGACGCGGGAGCAGGCGGCGGGGTTCTACGCCGTCCACCGGGAGCGGCCGTTCTACGAGAGCCTCTGCGCGTTCATGAGCCAGGGCCCCTGCCTGCCCATGGTGCTGGAGGGCGACCACGCGATCCAGCGCTGGCGCGACCTGATGGGGGCCACGGACTTCCGCAAGGCGGCGCCCGGCACCATCCGGGCCGACTTCGCCTCGTCCATCGAGGCCAACGCGGTGCACGGCTCCGACTCGCCCGAGTCCGCGGCCTTCGAGATCCCGTACTTCTTCTCCGCCCTGGAGATCCACCCCCGCTGACGCCCGCTCCTCCGGCGGGCGGCGGCGGCCGCGGACGGGGCCGGGCCCGGCGGTACAATAGCGCGGTGCGCGAGGAAGCCGAGACGGCAGCCGGCGTGGTGAGGGTCCGGCCCGAGCGCCTGCGCGCGCTGGTCGCCCGCCTCTTCACGGCCCGCGGCGTGCCGCCGGAGGATGCCGACAGCGTCGCCGAGGTGCTGGTCGAGGCCGACCTCCGCGGCGTCGAGTCCCACGGCACCACCCGCGTGGCCGGGTACGTCTCCATGATCGGCCTCGGCCTCCTGAATCCGCGGCCGAGCCTCCAGGTGCTCCGCGACACGCCGTCCACCGCCGCCCTGGAGGGCGACCGCGCGTTCGGGATCGTCGCGGCCCGGCGCGCGATGCGGCTGGCCATGGACAAGGCCCGTGCGGCGGGCGTCGCCTGCGTCACCGTCCGCAACGTGACCCACACGGGCATGATCGGCTTCTACCCGATGATGGCCGCCCGCGCGGGCCTGGTGGGCCTCGCCCTCAACAACGGCCCGGCCATCCTGCCGCCCTTCGGGGGCACCACGCCGACGCTGGCGACCAACCCCATCGCCGCCGCGTTCCCGTCCGGGGAGGAGCCGCCCATCGTGCTGGACATGGCGACCTCCATGGTGGCGGCCGGGAAGATGCGCCTCGCGGCCAAGAAGGGCACGCCGATCCCCGAGGGGTGGGCCCTCGACCGGCACGGCGTGCCGACGACGGACCCGCACGAGGCCATCTTCCACGGCTTCCTGCAGTGGGCGGGCGGTTACAAGGGGTTCGGCATCGCCACCGTCATCGAGGTGCTGAGCGGCGTGCTGTCCGGCGGCCTGTTCGGCAGCGACGTGCCGCCCATGAAGGCCTTCGGCAAGGAGCCGCTGGTCACCAGCGCGTTCTACCTGGCCCTGGATCCCGAGCGCTTCGTGCCGCTCCCCGAGTTCCGCGCGCGGGTGGATCGCCTGGTGCGCCAGATCAAGGCCTCCGGGCGCGCCCGGGGCGTGGCCGAGGTCTTCGTCGCCGGCGAGATCGAGTTCCGGCGGCGGGCCGAGCGCCTGCGCACGGGCATCCCGCTGAGCGCGGTCGTCCACGAGGAGCTGCGGGGGCTGGCGGAGGAGCTGGGCGTCGAGTTCGGGCTGGGGTAGTGGGGCGGGGCGCGCGCCTCGCGGCCGGTGCGCTCCCGGGCCTCCTGACCGCCGCCGTCCTGGCGGCCCTGCTG
>JBBIOF010000157.1:0-6194 GCA_037443505.1 Candidatus Rokuibacteriota bacterium | reverse complement strand
GGCCGGAGGCCGGGGCGTGGGAGCGCCGCCGGGACCGGCGGCCGTTCGCGGTGGGCATGGCTCGACTTATACCACGGGCCGGTGGCCGCGCCGGGAGGGTCAGCGCGGGCAGACGCGGAAGCCCGCGTAGTCGCCCGCGGCGGTGGAGTCCGTGTCGTCGGCGTCCGTCAGCACCGCGATGCCGGCCGGCCTGGGCGCCCGGCTCTCCTCGAACAGCCGGAGGTAGTCGTCGCGCACGTTCACCCGCTCCTCCACCCACTCGCCCAGCCGCCCGGCGCCGTCGCGCAGGACGATGACGCGGGTCAGGCCGTGGTTGGACTCGAGCCGGGTGCCCGCGGGCACGCGCTCGCTCCAGATGTACTTGACGGCCTTGGGGCCGGCCACGCGCGAGTACGGCACCAGCATGTAGACGGCGAGGGCGCTGTCGTTCTTGCCGTCCTTCTCGTCGGCGCCGCGGGGGAACTGGCGCGGCCGCCACGACCAGGCCAGCACGGGATAGGCGTCCAGGTCCCACGCGAAGGCCCGGGCCGCCTGGATCCCCAGGCCCCGGGAGACGGCGCGGAGGAAGCGGAGCCCGCCCTCCTCCTGCACCGAGTACACGCCCCGGCCCTCGTCCTTTCGCGGCTTCCACTCGCGGGGGAACTCCCCCACCCGGTCCCCGCGGAAGTCCTCGACGGTACGGCAGCCGTCGCCGGCCGGTCCCGGGGACGCCGGCGGCGCCAGCAGGAGCGCGAGCACGATGGCGAGCGCGACGCGCGGCGGTGCGATCATGGCCGCCTTGCCTCCACCCCTCGTTCCGGGGGGCCCGGGCGGGATGCGGCGGGGCGGCGCCCTCGACGGGTCAGCGCCCGCGGCGCCACCAGTGGTGGACCAGGTTGTCCACCACCTCGCCCAGCTGGGCGATGGTCCGGCACTCGCGGACGACGTCGCAGGAGGGCGCGTAGAGCGGCATGACGCTGTCGCCGACGCCCCAGCCCCACTGCCCCTCGGGGTTCAACCAGATGATACCCTTCACCCGCTCGCGGATCATCCGGAGGGCCCAGGCCTGGGGGTCGTTGTAGTTGTTGCGCGCGTCGCCGAGCACCAGGACGGTCGTCCGGCGGTCCAGGGTGTCGAGCTGGTCGCGGACGAAGCGGCTGAAGGCGTACCCGAAGTCGGACCGGCAGTGGTAGTCCACCGGCGCGGACCGGAGCGCCCACTCGATGGCGCGGTCCACGGGGTAGGTGTTGAACGCCTGCGTCACCTCGGCGATCTCCGAGACGAACACGAACGAGCGGACCCGGCTGAAGCACTCCTGCAGGCTCCACACCAGCTGGAGCATGAACCGCGAGGCGTTGCGCACCGAGTCGGACACGTCGCACACGGTGATGAGCTTGGGCCGGTCCCGGTGGCGGCGCTTGAGGGCCACCTCCATGGGGATGCCGCCGTACGCGAGGCTCCTGCGGGTGGTGCGCCGGGTGTCGATCCGGCCGCGCCGCTCCTGCCGCTGGCGGAGCACCAGCGCGTCCTTGATCCGGCGCGCCAGCCGGGCGACCACGGTCTTCATCTGGGCAACCTCGTCCGCCGTGAGCGCGAAGAGCGGCTTGTCGGCCAGGCGCTCCCGGGTGAGGCGCTCGCCCTGGCGGGCGGCCCGCCGCTCCAGCTCCCGCTCCACGTGCTGCCGGATCATCCGCCGGAAGGCCTCCAGTCGCAGCTCCAGGTAGTTGCGGATGCGGGCGAGCTGCCCGGGGTCGAGGCCGCGCGCCTCCAGCCGGCGCAGCAGCTCGGCGAAGTCGCGCTCGATGGCGCCGAGGTCCAGCCGGTCGGCGATGCGCCGCGAGAAGTAGCCGACCTGCAGGAAGTACATGAGGCGCTCGAGCCCCACGTTCCGGCCGCCGGCGCGGATGGCCATCTCCATCTCGGCGCCCTGGCCCCGCAGCAGCAGCTCGGTCAGCGCGTCCAGCTGGAGGCCGGCCTCGTCGGCCAGCCCCTCCAGCAGCTCCCGCACGCGCGGGTCCTCGGGCCCCAGCGCCTTGCGGAGGTCCTGGCCCAGGGCCTGGAGGTCCAGGAAGTACAGGTCGAAGATGCGGTCGAACGTGGCCCGGTCGCGCGCCTCCTTGACCAGCGTGGCGGCCAGCGCCGTCCGGAAGGTGTCGCGGTCCTCGAGCCCCACCTCGGCGGTGGCGGCCAGCGCGTCCAGCGCCTCCGAGGGGGAGATGCGGATCTCGGCGCGCCGGAGGTCGCCGATGAACTCCAGGATCCGCCGGTCCATGCTAGTCGGCGAGAACCTTGTCCAGCGCTCCCCGCACCCGCTCCAGGTCCTTCTCGTACTTCACCAGCATGCTGAGCGTGGCGTCGACCAGCTCGGGGTCCAGGCTCTGGGCGTTCAGGATCACCAGCGAGCGGGCCCAGTCCAGCGACTCCGAGACCGAGGGCGGCTTGCGGAGGTCCATGCCGCGGATCTTGCCGACCGCCGCCACCACGGCCCGGGCCAGCCGCTCGGAGATCTCCGGCACCTTGAGGCGGATGATCTCCAGCTCCTCGGCCGGCGCGGGGAAGTCGATGAACAGGTGCAGGCACCGCCGCTTGAGCCCGTCGGACAGCTCCCGCGCGTTGTTGGAGGTGAGCACCACCAGGGGGATGTGCCGGGCCCGCAGCGTGCCCAGCTCGGGCACGGAGACCTGGAAGTCCGACAGCACCTCCAGGAGGAACGCCTCGAACTCGGGCTCGGCCTTGTCGATCTCGTCCACCAGCAGCACCACCGGGTCCTCGGCCAGGATGGCCTGGAGCAGGGGCCGCGGCGAGAGGAACCGGAAGGAGAAGAAGGCGTCCTCCTGGCCCGCGATGCGGGCCACGGCGTCGGGCAGGGACGGGGCGTCGGCGATCAGCTCGCCGATGCGCTCGCGGAGCAGCTGGGTGTACAGGAGCTGCTTGGCGTACTTCCACTCGTAGAGCGCCTTGCCCTCGTCCAGCCCCTCGTAGCACTGGAGCCGGATGAGCGGGCGCCCGGCGGTCTCGGCCAGGGTCTTGGCCAGCTCCGTCTTGCCGACGCCGGCCGGCCCCTCGATGAGGACGGGCCGGCCCATCCGCGCGGCCAGGTACACCACGGTGGAGACGCGCCGGCTCGCGATGTACCTGGCGTCGCGGAACCGCCGCTGGACGTCGTCGACGGATCGGAACATGGGGGCTCCCGGTGCCGCAAGAGTGAACGTCGATCCATTGTAGCGTAGAATCGCGCTGATCTCCGGATCGGGAGGAGCCGCATGAGCCGCCGCCGCACGCTGAGGACGCTCGTCGAGCGGAAGAACGGACTGGTGATCCCGGGCGCCTACGACGGCGTCTCGGCGCGGCTGGTGGAGCGCGCCGGCTTCGCCGCCGTCTACATGACGGGTTACGGCACCTCGGCCTCGCGCCTGGGGCTGCCGGACCTGGGGTACGCCGGCCTCGCCGAGATGGCCGACCACGCCCGGAACCTGGCCGCGGCCGTCCGCATCCCCCTGGTCGCCGACGCCGACACCGGCTACGGCAACGCGCTCAACGTGCGCCGGACGGTGGCGGCCTACGAGGCGGCCGGCGTGGCGGCGCTCCACATCGAGGACCAGGTGACTCCCAAGCGCTGCGGCCACCTCTCTGGCCACCAGGTGATCCCGCGGGGCGAGTTCGCCGGCAAGATCCGGGCGGCGGTGGAGGCGCGGACGGACCCCGACCTCATGATCATCGCCCGCACCGACGCCATCTCGGCGGCCGACCTCGACGAAGCCCTGCGCCGCGGGGAGGCCGCGGCCAAGGCCGGGGCCGACATCCTGTTCATCGAGGCGCCGCGGACCGAGGCGCAGGTCGAGCGGATCGCCCGCGAATTCTCCACGCCGCTCCTCTACAACTACGCGCCCGGGGGCCGCTCGCCCCTGCTCCCGTTCCACGAGCTGCGCCGGCTGGGCTTCGCCGTCATCCTGCTGCCGGTGGACACGCTGCTGGTCGCCGCCCGCGCCGTGGGCGAGTTCCTCCGCGACCTCGAGGCCCGCGACGACGTCCACGGGCTCGCTGACCGCTACATGCCCTTCACCGAGTTCAACGAGCTCATCGGCGTCCGGGAGCAGCTCGCGCTGGCCGACCGCTACCGCGACGGCTGACGGTCCGACCACCTCGCCGCGGCCGACTGCCCGGCACCCGGGCACTCCGCCCGAGGCCCCCGCCTGGCATGGAGCCGCAACCTCGCGAGTTCACGCCCTTCCGGGCCTGGCACGGGGCCTGCCACGACCAGGGAGCGATCGGTGACGACTCCTGCCCCGCCGGCCGCACGCGGCGGGGCCCGGTGAGGAGGCTCCGATGCAGGCAGATGTGTGGTACGACCTGATGCTCCGTGAGCTGTCCGCGGGACTCGACACCAGCGAAGACCTCCGTCGCGAGGCCGAGACGGTCCTGACCGAGGAGCCTCCGGCGGAACCGGAGGAGCCGGAGGCCCGCTGACCTTCAGGCGACCCGGCGCCGGGAGCGCACGGCTCGCGCTCCCGGCGCCGCCGCGTGGCCCCGGATCAGCGGGCGGGCGGGAGCTTCGGCACGACCTCCGCCGCGAAGCGCTCGAGGTGCTCCAGCTCGTCGAAGACCGGGTTGAGCATGACCAGGCGGGCGCCGGCCGCCACCACGCGGGCGAGGCCCTCGAGGCACTCCTCCACGTCCCCCCAGACCGCCACCTTCGCGGCCAGGTCGGGCTTGCCGTAGAACGCGCCAAACCACTCGGCCAGGCGCCGCGCCGCCCGGTCACGGTCGCGATCGATGGCGATGTAGACGCGCTTGCCGATGGGAAAGGCGTCCGGATCGCGCCCGGCGTCGGCGAGCAGGCGGCGCAGCAGCGTCACCTCCTCGCCGAAGTCGGCGGTGGAGACCGAGCCCGCGCCCATGAAGCCGTCGCCCAGCGCCACCGCGCGCCGGAGCGCGTCGGGGTGGTGCGCGCCGAACCAGACGGGCGGGTGCGGGCGCTGCAGCGGCTTCGGCTCCATGGCGCCCCCGTCCAGGCGCCAGAAGCCGCCGGCGAAGGTCACGCGCGGCTCGGTCCAGAGCTGCTTCATCAGCCGCAGGCCCTCCACGAAGCGGGCCGCCCGCCGCTCGGCGGCGAGCCCGAACGCCGGGTAGACCCTGGTGCTGCTCCCGAGCCCGACACCGACGATCAGGCGCCCGCCGCTCAGGTGGTCCAGCGTGGCGAGGCTCTTGGCCAGGTGCACGGGGTTGCGGAGCGCCGTGAGGAGCACGGCCGCGCCCAGCCGCACCCGCCCGGTGAGGGCGGCCGCGTACGTCAGCAGCTCCACCGGCTCCAGGCTCGCGATGCGCCCCAGGATCTGCTCGGCCACCCAGACGCTGTGGAAGCCGAGCCGCTCGGCCCGGTCCAGCGCGTCCCGGACGCGCCCCACGTCCACGCCCCCGGTCAGGAAGGTCTGCGGGATCGCCACCGCCACGTCCACGCGTGTCGTCACGTCCGCCTCCTCGAGCGCTCGCGCGGCGCGCGCGAGTCTTCAGTCATTCGGGTCCGGACCGGAGTCCCTCTCCCGGTCGCCGCGGAGGACCTCAACGGCGGGCCGCAGGGAGGCCCGGACGGTGTTCCCCCCGTGCGGATCGCCCTGGATCGTGATCCGTCCGCCGTGCTGCCGGGCCAGCCCCCACGCCGCTGCCAGCGGAAGTGACAGGGACCCGATGTCGTCCGGCCCCACGGGCCGCGGCCCCGGACCTCCGCCCACCGGCGTGCCCGTGTCGTGAACGGCCAGGACGACCCACTCCGCCTCCGGGTCCGCTTCCCGGCCGGTCTCGAGGACCAGGTGCCCTCCCGATGGCATCGCCGCCAGCCCGTTCTCCACCAGGAAATCCACCAGCGCCCCGAGCCCCTCCGGGTCGGCCCAGACCGGCGGGAGGCCCTCGTCCAGGAGCAGCTCCAGCGTCACGTCCGGCCCGCACCGCCGGCCCAGGCGCTCCCGCGAGGCCCTCAGGTAACCGTCGAGGTCGACCGCCCGCGGCTCGAAGGCCTTCGCGCCGGCGAACGCCGCCAGGCGGGATGCCGTCTCGCCGACCGCGTTGATGGCCCCCCGCAGCGCCTCCAGGGCCGGGTGCTGCACCTCCGGGGCCGTGGCGGCCAGGGCGTCCGCCTGCGCTGCCGCAGACGACACGGCGTGGTCGAGCGTCGCCGCCGCCGACCGGACCAGCGCCCGGGCCGCCTCGGTGGCCCGGTC
>JBBIOF010000156.1:0-6210 GCA_037443505.1 Candidatus Rokuibacteriota bacterium | reverse complement strand
GGCCCGCCACCTCCTCCGGCTCCAGCGGGCTCGCGACCGCGCGCGCGTGGCCGGCGAGCAGCCGGATTCCCTCGACGGCGCGGGTCATGCCCGCCGTCAGGGTAGCACCTCGCGGGGCGGACGGCAGAGCGCCAGGAGCGCGGCGCCGACGACGTTGAGCCCGGCGGCCAGCCAGAAGGCGGGCACGTAGCTGCCCGTGGCGTCGTAGATGGCCCCGGCGATCAGGGGGCCCCAGCCGCCCATGGAGCCCGCCAGCGCGAAGAGGACGCCCACCAGCGTTCCCGCCTGCTCCCGGCCGAAGAAGTCCCCCACGATGGCGGTGAACAGCGTGGAGATGGCCCCGTAGGAGTAGCCGAAGGCGAAGGCGGTGGCGTAGAGGGCCCAGAGGCTCCCCACGGCGGTGAAGCCCGCGAACGCCAGGGCCTGGAGCGCCATGGACGCGCCCACGGTCGCCTTCCGTCCGAGCCGGTCGGACAGCGCGCCCATGGCGAGCCGGCCGACCACGGCGCCCACGCCGAGCGCGCTGATGACCGAGGCGGCCACCAGGGGCGTGAAGCCCAGGTCGCGGCTGAACTGGACGATGTGCACCAGCGGGATGAACACGGGCAGCCACGTCGCGGTGAAGGCCGCGCCGAGGAGCCAGAAGACCCGCGTGCGCGCCGCGCGCCCCAGGGACAGCGAGGCCGGTCCCGCGGCCGGCCGCGCCGGCGGGTCGGCAGCCCCGTCGGGGTGGAGACCCAGGCCCTCGGGGTCGCGCCGCATGACCAGGGCGATCAGGTTGAGCGCCAGGAGCACGCCCACGCCGAAGACGGCGTACGCGGCCCGCCACCCCACGGCGTCGATGAGGATCTGGGCGAGCGGCGGCAGCACGAACGTGCCCACGCTGGCGCCGCTGGAGGCGAGGCCGGTCGCCAGGCCCCGGCGGCGCACGAACCACTTGACCACGGTGGCGTTGCACGGCACGTACGCGGTGCCCATCCCCAGGGCGGCCACGAGCCCGTAGAGGACGTAGGGCTGCCACAGCGCGCTCACCAGGGCCATGCCCGCCAGCGCGGTGCCGAGGAACAGGCCCCCGACGCCGATGACCGCGCGGGGGCCCCAGAGGTCGGTGAGCCGGCCGGCGGGGAAGCCGAACACGCAGTAGGCGAAGGCGTAGAGGGAGAACGCGCCGGCCAGGCTGGCGCGGCGCCAGCCGAACTCCGCCAGGAGCGCGGAGAAGAAGACCCCGAAGGAGTACTGCGTGCCGTAGGCGACGAACAGCGTGAGGAAGGCGCCGGTGACGACCACCCAGCCGTAGAACGGGCGGGCCACGGTCAGGCGCGGCCGTTGCGCGGCTTGGGGAGGATCTCGGCCAGGAACTTGCCGGTGTACGACCCCGGCGTCTGGGCCACCGTCTCCGGCGGGCCCTCGGCGACGATCTCGCCGCCCTCGGCACCTCCCTCGGGGCCCAGGTCGATGACCCAGTCCGCCGACTTGATCACGTCCAGGTGGTGCTCCACCACCACGACCGTGTTCCCCGCGTCCACCAGGCGGCCGAGCACGGCCAGGAGCTTCTTGACGTCGTCGAAGTGCAGCCCGGTGGTGGGCTCGTCCAGGATGTACAGGGTGTCGGTGGTGGCCCGGGCGCCCAGTTCCGCCGCGATCTTCAGCCGCTGGGCCTCGCCCCCCGACAGCGTGGTGGCCGGCTGGCCGAGCCGGAGGTAGCCGAGGCCGACGTCCTGGAGCACGCGCAGCCGGCGGGCCAGGCCCGGCTGGGCCGCGAAGAAGTCCACCGCCTCGTCCACGGTCATGGCGAGCACGTCGGCGATGCTGCGCGTGCGGTACTTCACGGCCAGCACGTCCGGGCGGTAGCGCCGCCCCTCGCACTCCTGGCAGGTCACGTACACGTCCTCGAAGAAGTACATCTCGAGCTTCTCGAACCCGTCGCCCTGGCACTTCTCGCAGCGGCCGCCCGGCACGTTGAAGGAGAAGGACCCGGCCGCGAGCCCCAGGGCCCGGGCACGGGGCAGCGCCGCGAACACCTTCCTGATCTCGTCGAAGGCCTTGACGTACGTGACGGGGTTGGAGCGCGGCGTCCGCCCGATGGGCGCCTGGTCGATCAGGCGGACGCCCTTGAGGTACTCGAGCCCGGTGAGGCTCGTGTACGCCCCCGGCGGGGCGAAGTCCGTCTTGAAGGCGCGCGCCACGGCCCGGTAGAGCGTGTCGTGGACCAGCGTGGACTTCCCGGAGCCCGACACGCCGCTCACCACGGTGAGCGTCGCCAGCGGGATGCGCACGGTGAGGTCCTTCAGGTTGTGCTCGCGGGCACCGGTGAGGACCAGGAACCGGCGCGGCGGCCGGCGGACGGCGGGGATGGGGATCGACTCGCGGCCCGAGAGGTAGCGGGCCGTGAGCGAGTGCGTGGCCCGGAGGAACTCCGCCCGGGGGCCGCTGAACACCACCTCGCCGCCGCGGTCGCCGGAGCCGGGGCCGAGCTCCACGATGTGGTCGGCGGCCTCCATGAAGCCGCGGTCGTGCTCCACCACCACCACCGTGTTGCCGGCCTGGGCCAGCTCGCGGCAGAGGTCGGCCAGGCGGCTGGTGTCCCGCGCGTGGAGCCCGATGGACGGCTCGTCGAGGACGTAGAGCGTGCCCACGAGCTGCGCGCCCAGCTGGTTGGCCAGGTTGATCCGCTGCGCCTCGCCCCCCGAGAGCGTGCGGGTCTGGCGCGCCAGCGTGAGGTAGCCGAGGCCCACGCGCAGCAGGAAGCCCAGCTTCGCGTGGAGCTGCTTGAGGATCTCGCGGGCCACCTGGGTCTCCCAGGCCGTGAGGCGGAGGTCGGCCAGCGCCCGCGCGGCCTCCTCCACGGTGAGCGCGGTGAACTCCGCGATGGTGAGGCCGGCCACCCGCACGGCCAGTGCGGCCGGCTTGAGCCGGGCGCCGCCGCAGGCCGGGCACGGCGACTGGCTGCGGTAGCGCGAGAGGAAGACCCGGACGTGGAGCTTGTAGCGGTACGACTCCACCTCCTCGAAGAAGCCCCGGATCCCGGGAAAGCCGCCGTCCCCGTCGTAGACCAGGCGGCGCTCCTCCTCGCCGAGCGCCTGCCAGGGCCGGTTCAGGTCCAGGCCCAGGCGGCGGGCCGCCTTCACGAGCTGGCGCTGGTACCACCGGCCGGACGGATAGGTCCACGGCTCCACCGCGCCCTCGGCCAGGGTGCGGGTGGGGTCGGGCACCACCAGGGCCTCGTCGTACTTCAGGATGTTGCCGAAGCCCTTGCACTCGGGACAGGCGCCCAGCGGGTGGTTGAAGGAGAAGAGCAGGGGCTGCGGCCGCTCCAGCGCGGTGCCGCACCGGGGGCACCGCAGCGCCTCGGCGAAGGTCAGCATCCCCGCCCCCAGCACCTCGACCTCCAGCCTCCCGCTGCCCTCGCGGAGCGCCGTCTCCACCGACTCCGTGATGCGGGCGCGGTGGGGCGTGTCGAGCACGACGCGGTCCAGGACCACCGCCACCTCCCCGGCCCCGCCCAGCGTGGCCGGGGGCGGTCCCGCCAGGTCCACCACGGCGTCGCCCAGGCGGACGCGGGCGAAGCCCCGGCGCGTGAGGGCGGCCCACAGCTCGGGCGGCGGCATGTCGGCGGGCACCGGGAGGCGGAAGCCCACGAGCGCCCGGGCGCCCGCGTGCCGGGCCAGCAGGGCGTCCACGATGGACTCGGGGGAGTGGGAGGTGGCCGCGGCCCCGCACGCCGGGCAGTGGACGCGCCCCACCTTGGCGTAGAGCAGGCGGAGGTAGTCGTACACCTCCGTGGCCGTGCCCACCGTGGAGCGCGCCGTCCGGACGGGGTTCTTCTGCTCGAGGGCGACGGCGGGGCGGATCTGCTCGATCCGGTCCACGTCCGGCCGGTCCACCCGGTCCAGGAACATCCGCGCGTACGTCGAGAGGGACTCGATGTACCGCCATTGCCCCTCGGCGAAGATGGTGTCGAAGGCCAGGGACGACTTGCCCGAGCCCGACACCCCGGTGATGACCGTCAGGCGGTCGTGGGGGATCTCGAGCGAGACGTTCTTGAGATTGTTCTGCCGGGCTCCCTCGATCCGGAGCCCCGGGGGCCGCGGCATCCGTCCGGTCCTCCTGAGGAGAAGATCTTACCGGAAGCGGGCGTCCGGCGCACCCCGCGCGGCGGGACGACCCCGTCGAGCGGGCGACGGTCCGGCGGCCCCGGCCGGCGGGGTGCTATGATGGCGCCGATGCGCGAGCGTACCCGCGTGTTCATCGTGGACGACGACCCGGAGGTGCGCGCGCTCCTGACCCGGGTCCTGGCCAAGGCCGGGTGCGTCACCGCGGAGGCCGCGTCGGGCGCGGAGGCCACGGCGGCGCTCGGGCGCCAGGAGTTCGACGTCGTCCTGGTGGACATCAAGCTCCCCGACGCCTCGGGGCTCGACATCCTGCGCTGGGCCCGGTCCGCCGAGGTGGACACCGAGTTCGTCGTGCTCACCGGCCACGCCGACGTGGAGACCGCGGTGGAGGCCATGCGGCTGGGCGCGTACGACTTCATCGCCAAGCCGTGGCGGAACGCGGAGCTGGTCGAGGTCATCGGGAAGGCGGCGGAGAAGAAGGCGCTGCGCCGCGAGAACTCCGTCCTGCGGGAGGTCATGACCCGGCGGGACGGCATGCCCCAGATCGTGGGCGACACGCCGGAGATCCGCGAGGTGCTCTCCATCATCGACCGGGTGGCCGGCAGCGACAGCCCCGTGCTGATCCACGGCGAGAGCGGCACGGGCAAGGAGCTGGTCGCGCGCACCATCCACCTCAAGAGCGCGCGCGCGGGACGCCCCTTCGTGTCCGTCAACTGCGGCGCGCTGCCCGACACCCTCCTCGAGACCGAGCTGTTCGGACACCGGCGGGGCGCCTTCAGCGGCGCGGTGAGCTCGCGGGTGGGGCTGTTCGAGGCGGCCGACGGCGGCACGCTCTTTCTCGACGAGATCGGCGAGATGTCGGCGGCCATGCAGGTGCGGCTCCTGCGGGTGCTGGACTCCGGCGAGGTGCGGCGGGTGGGTGAGGAGCGGTCCTTCAACGTGGACGTGCGCATCGTGACCGCCACGGCCAAGGACCTCGCCCGCGAGGCCGGGGAGGGCCGCTTCCGCTGGGACCTCTACTACCGGGTCAGCACCATCGTGGTGCCGGTGCCGCCCCTCCGCCGCCGCCGCGACGACATCCCCCTGCTCATCCGGCACTTCACCGCCTCGCGCAGCGGCCGGCCCGCGCTCCGCTTCTCGCCGGCGGCCATGGACCGGCTCATGCGGTACGACTGGCCCGGCAACATCCGCGAGCTCAGGAACCTGATCGAGCGGCTGCAGATCCTCCACGAGGGCGCGGAGGTGCAGGCCAGCGACCTGCCCGCCGAGCTCGGGGTGGTGCGGCCGCCGGCCGAGCCCGCGGACGCGCCGCTGGTGCCCCTGCAGGAGATGGAGCGGCGCCACGTGGAGCGCGTGCTGAGCGCCACCGGCTGGAACAAGGCGCAGGCCGCGCGGGTCCTCGAGATCGACATCAAGACCCTCAACAAGAAGATCCGGGACTTCGGCATCAACCGGCCAGCCTGAGCGCTCCCCGGAGAAACTCCCGGGAGCGGGGATTTTCTCCCGGCCGCCGCGCGATTTCCCATCCTGCAATCGTCGAGAAATGTCGGGCTTGCGGCGCTCCCCGCGTGGCACTGGAGTTGCCACCTCGAGGCCCGGGAGCGACGCGGATGACCCGTACGCCGACCGAGTCCAACGTGTACTACCTGCCGGCTCCCGTCGTCGAGGAGCCGGCTCCACGCGCCGCCCGGTGCCGGCCCGTCGGCGCCCGCCTCCGGAGCGCCTGGTGGCGGTTCCGCCTCGCGCTCACCGAGATCCGGGCGATCCTGGTGGGGCCGCGCCGGATCGTCGTGGACGACTACGCCGCGCTCCTCGCCGACGAGCCGGAGCCAGTGGGGCGGCCGTGTCCGCGCCGGCTCGTCCCGGCCCGCGTCATCGACTTCGAGCGAGCCCGCCTCCGGCTCCGCGCCGGCCGCCCCGAGTGACGTCGAGGGGCTCCGGGCGTCCAGGGCTCCCGCCACGCCGGGTGCGCCCCGTCCCGGGGCCCTGACCCGGCCCTCGCTCGCCGATCCGGCCCCGGCTTGACACGGCCGGCGCCCCTCCGTACGTTCCGCCTGGTGCGCGCGGGTCCGGGTGCGCGCGACGGGAGGGAGCATGG
>JBBIOF010000155.1:0-6258 GCA_037443505.1 Candidatus Rokuibacteriota bacterium | reverse complement strand
CGGCCGGCGAGGCGCCCCGGTTCGATGCGGAGCGGGCGTGGCACGACCTGGAGCGCATCGTGGGCTTCGGCCCGCGGCCGTCGGGCTCGCCGGCGCTCGAGCGGACCCGCGCCTACCTGCTCGCGGAGCTCCGCAAGGCCGGCGTGCGCGCGCGCCGGCAGACCTTCACCGCCCGGACCGAGGCGGGGACGGTCACCATGACGAACATCGTGGCGGAGCTTCCCGGGCGGCGGCCCGACGTCGTCGTGATCGGCGGCCACTACGACACCAAGCTGTTCCGGGCCTTCCGGTTCGTGGGCGCCAACGACGGCGGCTCCAGCACGGCCCTGCTGCTGGAGCTGGCCCGGGCGCTGGCCCGCGGGCCCCGCGAGTACACGGTCTGGATCGTCTTCTTCGACGGCGAGGAGGGCGCCGACCCCGAGGCGGCCACGGCCCCGCTCCACGGGTCGAGGCACTTCGTGGAGGAGCTGGCCCGGCAGGGACGCCTGGGGCGGGTGCGCGCGGCCGTGGTCGCGGACATGATCGGCGACCGCGACCTCGACATCCGCCGGGACGGCGGCTCGGCTCCGTGGCTCAACAGCGTGCTCTGGCGCACCGCCGAGCGGCTGGGGCAGGACCGGCACTTCCTGGACGAGGTCGTGCACGTCCTGGACGACCACGTGCCGTTCCTCCAGGCGGGCGTGCCCGCGGCGCTGCTCATCGACTTCAACTACCCCCACTGGCACACCGCCGCCGACACCCTCGACAAGGTCTCGCGCAGGAGCCTCGAGGTGGTGGGGACGGTGCTGCTCGAGGCGCTGCCGGAGATCGAGGCGGCGCTGGGGCGCTGAGGAGGACCCGGTGCGGCTCATCGACAACGTGGTGAAGCGGAAGCTCAAGGCCGGCCAGCCCACGGTCGGCGCCTGGCTGCACCTCTGCAGCCCCATCGCGGCGGAGATCATGGGCGACGCCGGCTTCGACTGGCTCCTGGTGGACATGGAGCACGGGCACGGGGACTACCAGACCCTGCTCGCCCAGCTCCAGGCCATGCAGGGTGGCGGCGCGGCGCCGCTGGTGCGGGTGCAGTGGAACGACCCCGCGGTGATCAAGCGCGTGCTGGACGTGGGGGCCTGGGGCGTGATGATCCCCTGGATCGGCGGCCCCGAGGAGTGCGAGGCGGCCGTGCGCGCGTGCAAGTACCCGCCGGACGGCTTCCGCGGGCTGGCCGGCAGCCCCCGGGCCGCGGGGTTCGGGCGGTTCGGCGCGGAGTACTGGCGGCGCGCCAACGACGAGGTCCTGGTCATCGTCCAGATCGAGACGCCTCGGGCGGTGAAGGAGATCGACGCGGTGCTGTCCGTGCCCGGCGTGGACGTGGCCTTCATCGGCCCCAACGACCTGTCCGCGGCGCTCGGGCACCCGGGCGACGTCCGGCACCCGGACGTGACGGCCGCCATCGGCGCCGTCGAGGCGGCCGCCCGGCGCCACGGCGTGGCGCTGGGGTCGATCTCGCGCACCTGGGAGGATGCCAGGGCGCTCTACGCCCGCGGCTACCGCATGGTGACGGTGGCCTCGGACGCCGCCCTGCTCATGCAGCACGCGGGGGCCCTGGCGCGGCGGTTCCGCGACGAGGTCTTCTCGGGGTAGAATCGCGCCATGCCGCGCATCCGCGAGATCGAGGACCCCGGCGACGATCCCATCCTCAGGGAGACCTGGGCCCGCGAGCGCGGGCTCTTCGGCTTCGTGCTCAACACCACGAAGGTCCAGGCCCACCGCCCCGGCATCATGAAGGCCGCCAAGCGGCTGTCGGCGGCGGTGGAGGAGTCCGGGCTGCTCCCGCCCGACCTGCTGGCGCTCGTCTACCTCCGCGTCGCGCTGATCAACGGCTGTCCCTTCTGAATCGACATCAACGCATCCCGTGGGATGCTGGCGGGGGCGTCGGAGGAGAAGGTGCGCCAGGTGGAGCGGGCGGCCGAGAGCGACCTCTACTCGGAGCGCGAGCGCGCCGCCCTGGCCTACGCGGAGGCCATGACCGTCACCGGCCGCAAGGTCACCGACGAGCTGTTCGCGCGCGTGCGCGCCCACTTCTCGGAGCCCGAGATCGTCGAGCTGACAGCGGCGGTGGCGCTGGAGAACTTCCGGAGCAAGTTCAACAGCGCGCTCGGCATCGAGGCCCAGGGGTTCTGCGCCCTGCGGTAGTCCGCCCCCCGCGGCGCGTCCCGGTCCGACCCGCCTGCGACAGGCTTCCACCACCACCCATGAAAGCTTTTCGCCCTTGACAACGCGCGCGCCGGCCCGCATAGTGCGCCACCAATCCCAGGGCGCCGGGTCCCTCGCGGCCCCGCTCTCCGCGCCCCGGAGGTGGCGGTGGCAGGTGCGCGCGCCTCCTCGGCTCTCCCGGCCGGGTCCGGTCCCGGCCTCCGTCCCGCGCGCTCGCTCGCGGCTCGGAGTCTACGCCGGCGGTAGGCAAGCGATGGCAGGCATCCCGACGGGGACATGCGCGGCGACCGCGCCGGAGGAGTGACGACGATGGGCGAGAGGGGCGGGACCATCCTGAAGGGAGTCGCGTCCGTGCTGTTCGCCGCGCTCGTGGCGACGGCTCCGTCCGGGGCCGAGGCGGCGGTCGGCGACGTCCTGAGGACCGTGACGATTCCCGCGGAGGCGGACTGCGGGTTCGAGGGCAGCGACTTCGGCAGCGCCGTGGCCATCGCGCCCGGGGGGAAGGCGGGCTTCGCGCGGATCCCGGTGCTCCTGGTGACCAGCTGCGTGGCGTTCGTGGGGGAGGGGTCGGCCGCCACGCTCTTCTTCATCGACCCGGTGCCGAGCCCGGCCGTGGTGGTGCGCACCTTGCCGACGACCTTCACGCCGGACTTCGGCTGGGAGGCGGCGGTGCTCCGCGCGGACCGGGGAGACGTGCTCGCGTGCGGCAGGGTGACCGTGTTCGACGGCGAGGCGGCCACCACCACCACTGTCCTCTATGCCATCGATTTCAGCCCGTTCTCGGCCGCGGCGGACGGGACGGCGACCTTCCTCCGCAACGCTCCCGCGGGCGCGACGTGCGCCGGGGTGGCGTGGGACCCGGACGACCACACCGTCTACCAGAGCTCCACCACGGCGGACGTGCTCCACTTCCCGGAGACGGCCGGCACCCTGCCGCCGGTGCCGTCCGGCTGCCCCGGACCGGTGGCCGGCATCGGGGTCGGGGGGGCGAGCCTCTTCGTGGCGTGCCCGGCCCCGGCGGAGACCACGCTGCCGGCCACGGTCCGCCAGCTGGACAAGAGGAACGGGGCGCTCGTGCGGTCGTTCGCGGCGCCGGCGGGGACGGCCGAGCCGGGGGGCGTCCCGGACGACCCCGTGACCTTCGGCCTCCAGGGCCGCGACGCCCTGTGGACCAAGGACGCCTCGCCGTCCTCGGGCCAGCTCCTCGCCCTCGAGATTCCGGGCGGGACCCTCGGGCAGCGGATCGGCCCCCCCGCGCTCTTCCCGGCGGCCTGCGTCGGCGGCGCCACCCCGGACGTGGACGGGGACGGCCTGCTCGACTGCTGGGAGGACGGCGCCCTCTGGCCCGACGGGCTGCCGGGGATCGACTTCGACCAGGACGGCACGCGCGACCTGGTCCTCTGCGTGGACGTCAACGGCAACGGCAGCTTCGGCGCCGCCGGGTCGGCCGAGCGCGCTGCCGAGTGCGCCCATCCCCGGCACCGGAACATCTTCGTCGAGATCGACTACATGCAGTTCCACCGGCCGGACCCGGTGGCCATGAACAACGTCGTGCAGGCCTTCCTGAACGCGCCCATCCTGAACCCGGACGGCACCACGGGCGTCCGGCTGCACCTGCAGATCGACGAGCAGCTCCCGCACACCGACCGCATCGCCCTGGTGCCCTGCACGCCGGCCCCGGCCGCGGGCGACGCCGACTTCGACACCCTGAAGGCCGCCTTCTTCGGGCGGGCGACCGAGCGCGGCAACCCGAGGACGCTGAACGCCAAGGCCAACGCCTTCAACTACACCGTCTTCGCCCACAACCAGTCCGGCACCGGCAACCGGAGCTCCGGCTGCGCGGAGGTCCCGGGCAACGACAGCCTGATCACGCTGGGGAGCTTCGGCGGATCGGTCTCGGGTCACACGGGCGGCGTGGGCACCACGGCCCAGCAGGCCGGCACGGCCATGCACGAGTGGGGGCACAACCGCGGCCTGCGCCACGGCGGCGGCGACAACGTCAACTGCAAGCCCAACTACGCCAGCGTGATGAACTACAACCGCCAGCTGGGCAGTCCGCTCTCGAACGTGCCCGTGGACTACTCGCGCCAGCAGCTCCTCACGCTGAACGAGGCGACCCTGACCGAGGCGGCGGGCGTCGGCGGGTTCGGGGGCCAGATCGCCTTCGGGCCCCCCGTCGGCATCCCGCCGCGGGCCACGGTGGTGTCGGGCGCGGGCGCCGTCAACTGGAACCGCGACGGCGACTCCACGGACGTCGTGAGCCAGGACATCAACCAGCTGGCCAGCCTGGGCTGCGCGGCCTCGCCCGGCGAGGTCCTCGAGGGCTACGACGACTGGGCCAACATCCAGTTCAACTTCCGCGCCTCCATCGACTTCGGCGCGGGGCACGCCACCATCGAGGAGGCGTTCGACGGCGGCACGCTCGAGCTGACCAAGGACATCGCCGACGAGCTGAGCCTCGACGCCGACGCCGACGGCGTCTTCGACATCGACGACAACTGCCCCGGCACCTTCAACGCCGACCAGGCGGACTCCGCGGGCGACGGCATCGGCGACGCCTGCCGGCTCGTCGTGAGGGTGCTGCGCCACTCGGTCCCCACGACGAGCGCCGGGCAGCTGCGGGTGGCGGTCCTGAGCACCCCCACGCGGGACGCGACGCTCCTGGACCCGTCCACCATGCTGCTCCACGGGGCGCAGGTCGCGGGCACCGGGGTCTGGCTCCTGAGCGTGGCGCGGACCCCCGGCGGCAAGTTCCTCTGCAACGTGCAGGACGTGGACCGCGACCGGCGGCCCGACCTGGTCTGCCACTTCGACCTGACGGCGCACGCGCTGCCGCCCGGCACCTCGGCGGCCATCCTGGACGCGCGGACGTTCGCGGGCGAACCCCTGCGGGGTCAGGACACGGTGCGGGTCGTCGGCCACTGACGGAGAGGAGGAAGGACATGGCGAGTGCCAGGACGTTCTCCAGCGTGCTGACGGCGACCGCGCTCGTGCTCTCGTCCGCGGCGGCGGCGCGGGCCGGCGGGGGCGCGGGCTCCCCGGTCGGCGCGTTCATCACCGACTGTTACGTCATCCACAACGGTGCCAACTCCCCGTACGTCCTCGAGGTGACCGACCAGTTCGGGACCCGCCAGGTGCGCCTGCAGAAGTCGCGCCTCCTGTGCACGCCGGCGTCGGGGGCCACGGTGGTCCGCGGTCCCGAGCTCAATCCCGATTTCCTCGAGGGCACCGGTGACCACATCAAGTGCTACGACATCGTCCCGCCCGTGGCCGGCCCGGGGGCCGTCGCCACCATCAGCGACATCTTCGGCGAGGAGACGGTCGTGCTCGACCGCCTGTCCGTCCTGTGCACCGAGGCGCTGAAGACCCTCCACTAGCAGGGCCCGAGGAGTCGTGGGGTTCGCGCGGCGCCACCTGATCCTCGGGCTGGGGGCGGCCCTCGGCCTCGACCTGCCGGCCCTGCCGCGATGGCTCGGCGGCCGAGGCCGGGGTGCCGCGCAGGCGGCCCCGCCCGCGCCGGCTCCGGCCTCCGCCGGGCTCTCCGCGACGGACCTGGAGGACCTGCTGGCGTTCGCTGGGGTCCTCGTGGCCGGGGCTCGGCCGCTCTCGCCCGACGAGCGCGGGCATCTCGTCGATCACATCGGGTACCGGGTGACGCAGGGCGCGGGGTACTATCTCGACCTCTACCGGACGACCGTGCGGCTGCTCGACCGCCTGGCCGGAACCCGGTTCTCGAGCCTCGACACCGCCCGGCGCGTCGAGGTGGTGACGCGCCATCGCCTCGCCGGCCCCGCCCGCCCGGGCACCCGCCGCGTGCTCTCCGAGGAGGCGGCTGACACCCTGGCGCGCGTGGTCCCCGACCTGGTCGGCGGCTACTACGCATCTCCGGCGGGCTGGGCGGTCGTCGGCTACGCCGTCTTTCCCGGCAGGTGCGGCGATCTCGCCCGGTACACGCGTCCCGAGCCGTCGTGAGACTCCCGGAGCCGGCTGACGGCGGCGCGCCGGCCGTCGGACGGTGCCGCGGGGGGCGGTAGCGGCGCGTCGGGGCTCGCCGTGGACGCC
>JBBIOF010000154.1:0-6259 GCA_037443505.1 Candidatus Rokuibacteriota bacterium | reverse complement strand
CGGGCGGGGACGTCGCGCGGGCCCTCCGGTCGCGCGCGTTCTGGGCGCTGTTCGCCGCCTACTTCCTCACGCCCCTGGCGGTGTTCCCCGTGTTCACCCACCAGGTGGCCTTCGCGGTGGACCTCGGGTTCCCGCGCCTGCTGGTGGCCTCGCTCTTCGGGCTCATGGGCCTCATGTCGAGCGTGGGGCGGCCCGTCTTCGGACTGGCCGCCGACCGGTTCGGGGCAGCGCAGTCGGCCACCATCTCGTTCGGCTGCACGGCGGGTGGGGCACTGGCCCTGGTGGCGCTGGAGGTGTGGCCGGTGACCGCCTGGCTGGCCGTGTACGCCGTGCTCTTCGGGCTGGGCTTCGGCGCCCGCGGGCCCATCATCACCGCCATCGCCGCCGACCTCTTCGGCGGGCCCCGGTTCGGCGCGATCTACGGGGTGCTGAACCTCGCCAACGGCATGGGCGCCGCCGTGGGCCCCTGGTTCGGCGGCTTCGTGCACGACGTGACCGGTTCCTACCGGCTGGCGTTCCTCTCCTCGGTGGCCTTCGGCGCCCTGGCCTCCGCGTGCTTCTGGCTCGCGCGCCGCCCGCCGCGCTTGACGGGCGGGGAACCGCGATGCTAAGTGGAGCGCCATGAGCGAGGGCCGCGCCGCGAACGGTCTCCCTTCCGGCGTGCTGCCGTACCAGCGGCTCCGGGCCGCGCTCGACGCGGGCTGGATCGAGGCGAGCGTGCCGGTGCAGGAGGCGCAGCTCCAGCCGGCCAGCCTCGACCTCCGGCTGGGGCCCGTGGCGTACCAGCTCCGCGCCAGCTTCCTGCCGTTCCGGCAGAGCGTGCGGAGCCGCCTGGAGGCCACCGAGCCCGGCGACGGCGACCTGGTCATCGACCGCCTCTCGCTGGAGCAGGGGGCCACGCTGCAGCGGGGCTCGGTGTACCTGGTGCCGCTCGTGGAGTCGCTGCGCCTGCCGCCGGGCGTGCGCGGCCGCTGCAACCCCAAGAGCACCACCGGCCGCCTGGACATCTTCACCCGCGTCATCAGCGACGGGACCCCGCGCTTCGACGAGATCGTCCCCGGCTACCGCGGGCCGCTCTACGTGGAGGTCTCGCCGCAGTCGTTCCCGGTCCGGGTGCAGGCGGGGCTGTCCCTGAGTCAACTGCGCCTGTCCAGCGGGCTCACCCTGCTCTCGGACGCGGAGCTGGCCGACGTCTACCGCGCCGGGCCGCTGCTCTACGACGACGACGACCGCCCCGTGCCCCTGGAGCGCGTGACCATCAGCGACGGGCTCTGCATGGGCGTGGACCTGTCGGGCCGGTGCACCGGCGGGATCATCGGCTACCGCGCGCACCCCAACCCGCCGGCCGTGGACCTGGCCCGCGTGGACCACTACGACCCGGCCGAGTTCTGGGAGCCCATCAAGCGCCCCGGCCGCGACTCGTACATCCTGGAGGCCAACCGCTTCCACATCCTGGTCTCCAAGGAGCGCATCCGCGTGCCCCCGGACTTCGCCGCGGAGATGGTGGTGTACGACGCGGGCGCCGGCGAGATCCGCACCCACTACGCGGGCTTCTTCGACCCCGGCTTCGGCTTCGGCGAGGGCGAGGTGCTGGGCACCAAGGTGGTCATGGAGGTGCGCGCGCGCGAGGTGCCGTTCCTGGTGTACGACGGCCAGATCTCCTTCAAGGTGCTCTTCGAGCGTCTGGCCGAGCGCCCGGCGCGGCTGTACGGGGCGGGCCTGGGATCCTCCTACCAGCACCAGACGCTGACGCTCAGCAAGCAGTTCCGCCGGGCCTGAAAAGCGTTCGGGCCCCTGGGGCATCTGCTAGAATGCAGAAGGAGGAGCGGCGGTCCCACCGCGCGGAGCGGCACGGTCCCGTGCCGACGGAGAGTCCTATGGCAGAGCAGAAAAAGAAGGAAACCCGGCCCACCAAGCCCTCGGAGGGCGGCGACGGCGCGACCGCGAGCCCGGAGCTGGCCAAGAAGGGCAAGAAGATCAAGGAAGACATCGACAAGCTGCTGGACGAGATCGACGACATCCTGGAGGAGAACGCCGAGGAGTTCGTCAAGAGCTACGTGCAGCGGGGGGGCGAGTAGCCGATGCCGATCTACGAGTACCGCTGTGGGGCGTGCGGCCGGGAGTTCGAGCGGTACGTGCAGGCCCGGGCCGCGGAGGTCGAGTGCCCGTCGTGCGCGAGCGCGGAGGTGAGGCGGAAGCTGTCGGTGGTGTCGGTGCGGAGCGGCGGGTCGCTCACCCCGTCGCCGGCACCGGCGGGCGGCGGCTGCTGCAGCGGCGGCTGCTCCTGTCGCTGACCGAGGTCGCCTCCCGCTGAGCCACGGGGCCGCCCGGGCCCCGACGAGTCGCCATGGACCTCCGCCGTCTCGAGGTCTTCGCGAAGGTCGCCGAGCTGGGAAGCTTCTCCCGCGCGGCCGAAGCCCTGTCCCTGACCCAGCCCACCGTCTCCGAGCACATCCGCGCCCTGGAGGAGGCCCTCGGGGTTCCCTTGCTCGACCGCCGCGGGCGCGGGGCCAGCGCGACCCCGGCCGGACGGCTCCTGCTGGGGTACGCGCGGCGCATCCTGGCCATGGCCGCCGAGGCCCGGCAGGCCATCGACCAGTTCCAGGGGCGCATGCGGGGGGAGCTGGCCGTGGGGGGCAGCACCATCCCCGGAGAGTACGTGCTGCCCGCCCTGATTGGGCGGTTCAAGGGCAAGTACCCGGACATCTCCGTCCGTCTCCTGCTCGGATCGAGCCTCCAGGTGAGCGGGTGGATCGAGGAGGGCAGGGTCGAGCTGGGGCTCGTGGGCATGCGCCCCGGGGGACGGCTGCTCGAGGCCCGCCCGCTGATGGCCGACGAGATGGTCATCATCGTGCCCGCCGAGCATCCCTGGGTGGGGCGGGAGCGGATCACCCTGGAGGAGGCCCGGGCCGAGCCCCTCGTGCTGCGCGAGCGGGGCTCGGGGTCCCGGGAGGCGCTGGTGAGGGCGCTGGCCGAGGCAGGCCTCCACCTGGACGCCTTCCGGGTGGCCGCCGAGATGGGCTCCACCCAGGCGGTGAAGCAGGCCGTCCGGGCCGGGGCGGGCATCGCCTTCATCTCGCGGCGAGCCGTGGGCGACGAGTGCCGGGCCGGCCTGCTGGCCTGCGTGGAGGTGGCCGACCTCCGCGTGGCCCGGTCGTTCTTCCTCGTCACCCACCGGGAGCGGACCCGGTCCCCCCTGGCCGCGGCGTTCGTGGAGTTCCTCGAATCCGAGGTCGCCGAGGCGACATCTCAAGGATCGCGATGACGGGCAAGGAGATCCGACTCACCGCCTACGCCTCCTGCGCCGGCTGAGCCTCCAAGATGGCTCCTGGAGATCTCCAGGAGGTGCTGGCGGTCCTCAAGCCCGCGGAGGGCGTGGCCCACGATGCGCTGCTGGTCGGGCTCGGCCGCGCCGACGACGCGGCCGTGTACCGCCTGGGGCCCGACCTCGCCATCGTCCAGACCGTTGACTTCTTCCCGCCGGTGGTGGACGACCCGCACACCTGGGGCGCCGTGGCGGCGGCCAACGCGATGTCGGACGTCTATGCCATGGGGGGCGAGGTCCTGTTCGCCCTGGCGGTGGCGGGCTTCCCGCGGGAGCTTCCCCGGAACGTCATCACCGAGGTGTTCCGGGGCGCGGCGGAGAAGGTGGCGGAGGCCGGCGGCGTCATCGCGGGAGGGCACACGGTGGTGGACAACGAGCCCAAGTACGGGCTCTGCGTCACCGGCCGCGTCCATCCCGACCGCCTGCTCCTCAAGGGCGGGCTCCGTCCCGGCGACCGGCTGTTCCTCTCCAAGCCCCTCGGCACCGGCGTCGTCACCACCGCGGCCAAGAACGGCGCGGCCCCGGCCGAGGTGCTCCAGGCGGCCGTGCGCTCCATGCTGCGCCTCAACCGGGGCGCGGCGCGGGTGGCGGTGGAGGCCGGCGCGCGCGGCGCCACCGACATCACGGGCTTCGGACTGCTCGGTCACACCCTCGAGATGATGGACGCCTCCGGCGCGGGCGTGCGCCTCGACGCTTCGCGCCTGCCGCTGCTCCCGGGCGCCCTCGACCTCGCCGAGTGCGGGCACTGGAGCGGCGGGATGAAGCGGAACCGGCGCCACGTCGAGTTCCACCTCGGGGCGCGGCTCGAGGTGGATCCCGCAGTCCCGCACGCGCTCGGGTCGCTCCTGTTCGAGGCCGAGACGTCCGGCGGGCTGCTCTTCTCGGTGACTCCCGACCGCGCCGCGGCCGTCGCCGAGGGCCTCGCCCGGCTGGGCGAGGAGTGCTGGGAGGTCGGGGAGGTCACGCCCGCCCCCACGCTTCGCGTCGCGAAGTAGCGCTCGTCATCGGGCGCCGCGATCGGCCCGCGCCCGCCGCATCGGCGTCGTCGATGTGGCTCCAGCGTGAATCTCCATGCGGCAGAGGGCATCTCAAGTGCCAGCGGTGGAATGCATCCCCTGGAGGCTCGATGCGATGCGACGCGCGATGGCGGTCCTGGTGCTGGCGTGCCTGGCGGCGGGTTCCCGGGCCTCGGCCGGTGACGTGCCCGAGGTGCTCCGGGTCTCGGCGATCCCGGACGAGAACCCCGCGGAGCTGTCGAGGATCTACACGCCCTTCGCCGAGTACCTGTCGCGCGAGCTCGGCCTGAAGGTCCGGTTCACGCCCGTCGTGGACTACGCGGCCGCGGTGGAAGGGCTCGCCGCCGGCAAGCTCGACCTCGTCTGGTACGGCGGCTTCACCTCCGTCCAGGCGGTCCGCCGCACCGGTGGCACGGCGCGGCGGCTGGTCCTCCGCCGCGAGGACGCCGAGTTCAGGTCGGTGTTCGTGGCCCGGCCCGGCTCCGGCATCAAGGGGCTCCAGGACCTCAAGGGCAGGACGTTCGCGTTCGGGTCGGTGGGGTCCACCTCCGGCCACCTGATGCCGAGGTACTTCCTGCTCCAGGCCGGCATCGACCCCGAGCGGGACCTGAAGCGGGTCGCCTATTCGGGGGCCCACGACGCGACGGCCCTCTGGGTGGAGGGCGGGAAGGTCGAGGCGGGCGCCCTGAACTACCTGGTGTGGGACAAGCTGGTGCAGCAGAAGAAGGTCGACCCGGGCCGGGTCGCCGTGTTCTACACGACGCCACCCTACGTGGACTACGTCTGGACGGCGCGCGGCGGGCTGGACCCGGGTCTGCAGGAGCGGATCGCGGCCGCCTTCCTCAAGCTCGACCACGCGAACCCCGAGCACCGCCGGCTGCTCGACCTGCACCGGACCACGAAGTACATCCGGGCCAACGACGCCGACTGGAAGGGGGTCGAGGAGGCCGCGCTGGCCGCGGGGCTGCTCAGGTAGCCATGTACGAGCTCACCGAGGTCCGGAAGGTCTTCGCCGGCGGAGCGGTCGCCCTCGCGGGCGTCTCCCTGGCGGTCGGCCGCGGCGAGCACGTGGCCTTCATCGGGCCGAGCGGCGCGGGCAAGACCACGCTGTTCCGGATCCTGAACCTGACGCTCCGGCCCACCGGGGGCGCGCTCCGCATCGACGGCGCCGACGTCTCCCGCCTCTCCGGCCCGGACCTGCGCCGCCTCCGGCGCCGGATCGGCACCATCTACCAGCAGCACAACCTGGTGGGGCGGCTGCGCGTGGTGCACAACGTGCTGGCCGGGAACCTCGGGCGCTGGTCCACGCTCACGGCGCTCGCCTCGCTGCTGCGGCCGCGCGGCGCCGGGGAGGCGGCCCGCGCCCTGGCCCAGGTCGGCATCCCGGAGAAGCTGTACGCCCGGACCGACGGGCTGTCGGGCGGCCAGCAGCAGCGCGTGGCCATCGCCCGCGTGCTGGTCCAGGATCCCGACGTCATCCTGGCCGACGAGCCCGTGTCGTCGGTGGACCCGACGCTGGCCGTGACCATCCTCACGCTGCTGCGCGACCTGTCGGCCGAGTCGCACAAGACGCTCCTGGTGAACCTCCACAGCGTGGACCTGGCGCTCGCGTACTTCCCCCGCGTCGTCGGCATCCGCGACGGCCGCGTGCTCTTCGATCTGTCCCCCGACAAGGTGCGGCCCGGGATGCTGGAGGAGCTCTACGCCGGCCGCACGGAGGAGGAGCGCCCGGCGGGTGCGCTCCGGAGGGGGGCGACGCTCCTTGGCCGCGCCTGCCGACCGCTTCCAGGCTTCGACCGGTAAGCGGGCCTTCCCCTGGCTGCTGGCGGCGGCCGGGGCGGCGACGCTCGCGCTGTCCCTGGTGACCGCGCAGGTGGACCCGCGCCTGCTGCTCGACCCGCGGGCGCTCGGCAACGCG
>JBBIOF010000153.1:0-6266 GCA_037443505.1 Candidatus Rokuibacteriota bacterium | reverse complement strand
GGCGGCGAGGGCCGGCGCGGTCACGGGGCCACGATCCTGGCGATGTGCTCGAGGGCGGCCGCGAGTCCCGGCGGCCAGGCGACGCCGGTGAGGAGCAGCAGCAGGAGCGCCGCGCCCACGGGCACGGTCGCCGTCCAGCCGGCCGTCTCGTGCACCCGGGGCCCGGCGGGCGCTCCGTAGAGCATGCGGTGGGCCGCGCGCAGGAGCCCCCCGAAGGCGACCACCAGCAGCGCCAGCCCCAGCGAGGGCAGGAGCACGTGGCCCGCCTGGAAGCCGGCGGCGAAGATCAGCAGCTCGCTCACGAAGAGCCCGAAGGGCGGCAGTCCCATCAGCGCCAGCATGGCCAGCAGAAAGCTTCGGCCCGTGAAGGGCATCGCGGCGTGGAGCCCGCTCACCGCCGGGATGGCGGTGGTCCCGTAGGCCTCACGGATGCGGCCCGACAGGAGGAACAGGACCGACTTCGCCAGGGCGTGGTTGGCGATGTGGAGCAGGGCGCCCGTCACGCCCCAGACGCCGCCGAAGCCGAGCCCGAGGCTCACCACCCCGATGTGCTCGATGCTGGAGTAGGCCAGCATGCGCTTGTAGTTGCCGGGAGCCCAGAGGAAGGCCGCCGCCACGCCCAGGGAGGCCAGACCCAGCGCCAGCAGCAGGCGGCGGGTGAACTGCGGGCCGGCCGCCAGGTCGGCCACGACCTTGAACCGGAGGATGGCGTAGACGCCCACGCTCAGGAGGACGCCGGACATCAGCGCGCTCACGGGCGCGGGCGCCTCGCTGTGGGCGTCGGGGAGCCAGGTGTGCATGGGGGCGAGCCCCGCCTTGGTGCCGTAGCCCACCACCAGGAACACGAACGCCAGCTCGACGACCCGCGCGGGCAGGCCGGGCGCCACGCGGAGCAGGGTGGTCCACCGGAGCGCGTACGCCTCGTGGCCGAACTGGTGCACGTCGGCGAAGTAGACCAGCACGGTGCCCACGAACGCGATGGCCACGCCCACCGAGCAGATCAGCAGGTACTTGTACGAGGCCTCCAGCGAGGCCCGGGAGGTCTCGAAGTTGACCAGGAACACCGAAGCGAGGGTCGTGCCCTCGACCGCCACCCACATGAGCCCCACGTCGTCGGTGGTGACGGCCAGCAGCATGGTGAAGACGAACAGGTGGAACAGCGGGTAGAACCGCCCGCCCGCGCCCAGGGGGATCTGGCGGGGCGCCTCGGCGGCCGCCAGCACGGTGACCAGGGCGATCAGCGCCAGCATCCAGGCCGACAGCGCATCGGCGCGCAGGAGCCCGTCGAGGGCGGTGACGCTCCCGTCCCGTGCCACCCCGGCCGCGGCGCCGGCGGCCAGCGCCAGGATGAGCCCGGCGGCCGCCCCGTGGACGGCGCGGGCGGCGGCGCCCGACGCCCGGGTGAGGAGCGCCGCGGCCGCCAGCGGGCCCAGGAGCAGGGCGACCAGCGTCATCCCTTGAGCTCCCGCAGCCGGTCCACCTCGATGGAGTCGTGCGCGCGCCGGATCTGGAGGACCACGCCCTCCATGATGAGCACGATGACCAGCACGTCGAGAAACACGCCCGCCTCCACGATGGAGGGCAGCCCGTAGGTGGCCAGGAGGGCGAGCCCGAAGATCCCGTTCTCGAACATGAGGAACCCGAGGATGTGCCCCAGCGCGTCGCGGCCCGTGACGGTGACGAAGAGCCCGATGAGCGCCCCGGCGAAGGCCAGCGGGATGGCGCCCTCGGTGGGCAGGGCGGAGGCGGCGGTGACGGGCAGCATCACGATGTAGGCGGCCACCACGAGCCCGCCCGCGGTGAGCAGCGCGACCCCCGCCGAGCGCCCGGGCGCCACGGGGCGCACGGGCGTACCCGCCGCGATGCGCGCGAGCGCGCGGGGGATGAGCCAGGCCTTGAGCAGCACCACCACCAGGGCCACCAGCAGGAGGCCGGGCTTGCGCGCGAAGAGCCCGATGGCCGTCGCCAGCGCCGCCAGGAGCAGGGACTGGACGGCGAAGAGGCGGAGGCGGCCGGGCCAGCTCCGCCGCCACACGATCAGCAGCGTGACCACCAGGCCGAGGAAGGCGACGAGGTTGGTGACCGTGGTCATCGGAGCAGGAACACCGAGGTCACCGAGAGGACGGCCAGCGCGAAGGAGCCGGCCAGCAGCTCGGGGACGCGGAAGAGGCGCAGCTTGGCGACCGAGGTCTCGATGAGCGCCAGGGCGCCGACCAGCACCAGGAGCTTGCTGGCGAGCGCCAGCAGCCCCAGCAGCAGCGGCAGGAGGGCCACCCGGTCCGGCACCCCCATGGGGAAGAAGAGGTTGGCCAGCAGGGCGAGGAACAGGAGGAGCTTCATGGAGCCGGCCCACTCCACCAGCGCCAGGTAGTGGCCCGAGTACTCGAGCACCATGGCCTCGTGGATCATCGTGAGCTCCAGGTGCGTGGCGGGGTTGTCCACCGGCAGGCGCCCGGTCTCCGCGATCATCACGATGAAGAAGGCCGCGAACGCCAGCAGGTGACCGGGGTTCACGGCCAGGTGCGGCTGGGTGCGCAGGTGCTCCACGATCCCGCCCAGGTTGATGGTGCCGGCGCGGAGGGCGAGCGCGAACACCGCCAGGATCACCGTGGGCTCGGCCAGCGCCGCCACGGCCACCTCGCGGCTCGACCCCATCCCGCCGAAGGCGGAGCCGGCGTCGAGCCCCGCCAGGGCCAGGAAGAACGTCCCCAGCATGAACAGGTACATGACCAGGATGATGTTGCCGGCGAAGGCGAGGCCCGGTCGGCTCACCACCAGCGGCACCACCAGCGCCGCCGCCAGCATGCTGGCGACGAGGACCCAGGGCGTGGCCCGGAAGATCCACGACGTGGTGGTGGACACGACGGCGTCCTTGGCGAGGAGCTTGCGGAGGTCGGCGTAGGGCTGGAGCGGGCTCGGGCCCCGGCGGCCCGCCAGGCGCGCCTTGAGGGTGCGGAGCAGGCCGGTGACGAGCGGGGCGCCCGCGGCCGCCAGCACCACCTGGAGCAGCCCGACCAGGACGCCTTCCATCACGCCAGCACCAGCAGCACCAGGAGCGCGGCCAGGATGTACATCAGGTAGAGGTTGGCGCTGCCCGACTGGATCGCCCGCATGCGGCGCGCGCCGCGGTGGATGGCGTCCAGGACCGGGCGGTACAGCCAGTCGTCGAAGATGGACCGCGTGGGATTCTCGTAGGCGATCCGCTCCACGAACAGGCGCGACTCGGGGTGCACCTCGATGTCGAGCTGCTTGACGGGCCGGTAGAAGAAGTCGAAGACGCGCTTGAACGGGTTGGCGAAGGCCGTGGCCGTGTACTCCATCCGGGCCGTCTGCACCAGGCGTCCGCACCCCCACGTCTCGTAGCCGCGCCGTCGCCGCCCGGCGCCGGCCAGGGTGAGGACGGCCAGGGGCAGCGCCGCCGCCGCGGCCAGCGCCGCGGCGACCGCCGGCATCGAGAGGCTGGCGAAGTCACCCGAGATCCGCAGGGTGAGCCAGTCGCCGAACGTCGGCACCACCGATGCCCTCGCGAGCGGCGCCGCGACCCGGCCCAGGACGGGCAGCACGACGGAGGGGCCGAGACCGAGGGCGGCACAGGCCAGGGCCAGGAGCCCCATCCCGGCTCGCATGGGCCCGTCCGCCTCGTGGGCCTCCGCCGCCGCCACGCTCCTGGGGAGGGCCAGGAACGTGATGCCGAAGGCCTTCACGAAGCACGCGAGGGCGAGACCCGCCGTCAGCGCCAGGCCGGCCAGGCCGACGGCGAAGACGAGATTGAGTCCGGCGTGCACCAGCCGGAGGTTCTGCAGCAGCGCCTGGAAGGTGAGCCACTCGCTGACGAAGCCGTTCAGGGGCGGCAGCGCCGCGATGGCCGCCGAGCCCACCAGGAAGCCGGCGGCCGTCCAGGGCATGCGCTTGACGAGGCCGCCCATCTCCTCCATGTTCCGCGTGCCCGTGGCGTGCAGGACGGCGCCGGCGCCGAGGAAGAGGAGGGCCTTGAAGGCCGCGTGGTTGAGCGTGTGGTACAGGCCGGCGGCGAGCCCCAGCACGGCGAGGTCGGGCAGGCCCGCGGCCCTGAACACGAGGCCGGCGCCGATCCCGATCAGGATGATCCCGACGTTCTCGATGCTGTGGAACGCGAGGAGTCGCTTGAGATCGTGGTCCACCAGGGCGTAGAGCACGCCGACCACCGCCGAGACCGCGCCGGCCAGCATGACGACCACGCCCCACCACGGGGGGCCTCCGCCGAGCCAGTCGAGCCCCGCGCGCAGCAGCCCGTACACCCCCAGCTTGATCATGACGCCCGACATGAGCGCCGAGACGTGGCTGGGGGCGGCCGGGTGGGCCAGGGGCAGCCACACGTGCAGCGGGATGATGCCCGCCTTGGCGGCGAAGCCCAGGCCCAGCAGGAGGAAGGCGGCGTTGCGGGCGGCCGGCGCGAGCCCCGGCGCGGCGGCGCGCCAGTCGGCGAAGGCGAAGCTGCCCGTCCAGGCCCCCAGGAGCAGCATGCCGGCCAGCAGGCAGGCGAGGCCCGCGTGGGTCATGACGGCGTAGACCCAGGCCGCGCTGACGGACTCGTGGGCGCGCCGGTCGTGCAGCACCAGGGCGTAGGAGGCGAGGGACATGAGCTCCCACGCCAGGAGGAAGGTGAGCGCGTTCGCCGCCAGCGGCACCACGCCCATGGCGGCCAGGAAGAGGACGTACGCGAGCAGTCCCCGCGCATCGCCGCGGGCGTAGCCGAGGGCGTAGATCGAGGCGGGGACCGCGGCGGCGCCGACCAGCGCCAGGAACAGGCCGCCCAGGGGATCCATGGTGAGCTCGAGGCCTCCGAGGGGCAGCAGCGCCGGCAGGCGCACCGTCCACGCGTGGCCCAGGGCGCCGGCCACGCCGAGGGCGGCGCCGCCCAGGCCGAGGGCAGCCGCGAGCAGGTACCCGACGGCTGCCATCAGCCGGCGCGGCCCAGGAGGCCCAGGAGCCCGGCGAGGAGATCGCGCGGCGACGGCGGGCAGCCGGGGATCACCGCGTCGACCGGGATCACGTCGCCCACGCCGCCCACGACGGCGTAGGAGCCCCGGTAGATGCCGGCGTCCCGCCCGCAGTCGCCCACGGCGACGACGATCTTGGGGTCGGGCGTGGCGTGGTAGGTCCGGCGCAGGGCCTCGGCCATGTTGAGCGTCACCGGGCCCGTCACCAGCAGGCAGTCGGCGTGGCGGGGAGAGGCGACGAAGTGCAGGCCGAACCGCTCAAGGTCGTAGTGGGGGCCGGTGAGGCCGGAGATCTCCAGCTCGCAGCCGTTGCAGGAGCCGGCGTCCACCTGCCGGATGTGGAGCGACCGGCCGAAGCGCCGGCGGATCTCGCGCCGGAGCTCGGCGCCCAGGGCCTCGAGGTCGAGGGGCCCCGGGCCCGGCGGCGCGGGCTCGGTGACGATGCCGGCGCGGAGCGCCGTGCGGAGCTGGCGGAACATCAGCGCCGCCGCCGGGCCTCGCGCCGGAGCTCGAGGAGCATGGAGCGCGTGCCGGTGAGCTGGTTGTTGAAGATGCGGCGCGCCACGTCCAGGAGGTCTCCGACCAGCGGGTCGCGCAGCGCATACCGGACGGTGGTGCCCACCTTGCGGGCGCCCACCACGTTCTTGCCGCGGAGGACCGCCAGCTGCTGGGACACCGTGGACTGATCGAGGCCCAGCGCCTGCTGGAGCTCCTGCACGCTGCGCTCGCCCCCCCGCAGCATCTCCAGGATGCGGATGCGGAGGGGATGGGCCAGCGCCTTGAAGAACTCCGCCTTGAACGCCTGGAGGTCTGGGGACGGCCGGGCCTGAACCACTGATGTGAATATAGCAGTATTGAAATAGAGCGTTCAAGCCTTCCTTGGCGGCGGGCCCGCCGCCTGCTAGCCTGGGGCATGCGCGGGGGCTGGCGGCGGCCGACGGGCTGGGCCCTGGGGCTCCTGGCGCTGGCGGGCTGCGCGGGCCCGGCGGCGCGCCCGCCCCTGCCGGCGCCCGCCCTCGGCTCCGAGGAGCGCGGCCTCGCCTCCTGGTACGGCGAGCCGCACCACGGCCGGCGGACCTCCAGCGGAGAGACGTACGACATGCGGGCGCTCACGGCCGCCCACCGCACGCTGCCGTTCGGCGCCCGCGTCCTGGTCACCAACCTCGACAACGGGCGCACGGTGGAGGTGCGCATCAACGACCGCGGGCCCTTCGTGGACGGGCGGGTGATCGACCTGTCCTGGGAGGCCGCCCGTCGGCTGGGGGCCCTGGGGCGCGGCCTGGTGCC
>JBBIOF010000152.1:0-6271 GCA_037443505.1 Candidatus Rokuibacteriota bacterium | reverse complement strand
CGTGCGGGGCCGCGGCGGCCGTGGTTTGTCGCCTCCCGGCGCTGGCCCACCCGGCCGGGGATTTCACGATTGAAAGAGGCGGGGCGGTCCGCGGGCCGTTGGCGGCGGCATTCCCGCGTCTTCCGCCACGAGACGGCCTGGAACGATTCGTGCCTGTGCACGGGCGGCGGCCGCGACGGGAAGGACGGGACGACCCAGGGCAGGCGCCTCGGCGCCACACGGGAGGGAGGAGACCCGATGGGCTGGAACGGACGGTCGGACGGGGGGAGATGGTGGCTGCGGTCGATCCTGGCCGGAGTGGTCCTCGCGGCGCTGGTGGCGGGGCCGGTGGCGCAGGCGGCGGAGCCCATCAAGATCGGCTTCGGCATGGCGCTCACGGGAGCGCTGGCGGGCAACGGCAAGGCGGCCCTGATGGCCATCCAGATGTGGGCCGAGGACGTGAACCGCAAGGGCGGGCTCCTGGGCCGGCCGGTGGAGCTCGTCTACTACGACGACCAGACCAAGCCGGCCACCGTCCCCGGGATCTACGCCAAGCTGCTCGACGTCGACCGGGTGCACTTCATCGTCTCGGGCTACGGGACCAACGTGATCGCGCCCCTCATCCCCATCGCCATGGAGCGCGGGCTGGTGGTGCTGGGGCTCTTCGGGATGGCGAACAACGAGAAGTTCCGCTACCCGAACTACTTCTCCATCATGCCGGTCGGCCCGGAGCCCATGCTCGACTGGTCGCGCGGGTTCTTCGAGGTGGCGGTCAAGCAGTCTCCGAAGCCGCAGACCGTGGCCCTGGTCGGCGGCGACGCCGAGTACCCGCACAACGCTCTCAGCGGGGCGAGGGAGCACGCCAGGCGGCTCGGCCTCAAGGTCGTCTACGACGGCAAGTACCCGCCGTCCACGGTGGACTTCACGCCCGTCGTGCGGGCCATCAAGGCCGCCAACCCCGACATCGTCTACGTGGCGTCCTACCCGCCCGACACCGCCGGCATGGTCCTGGCCGCCCACGAGGTGGGCCTCCGGCCGAAGATGTTCGGCGGCGGCATGGTGGGGCTGCAGTTCGCCGCGCTCCAGACGAAGCTGGGGCCGAAGCTCAACGGCATCGTCAACTACGAGCTGTGGGTGCCCGAGCCCACCCTCGACTTCCCCGGGATCAAAGACTTCCTGAGGCGGTACCAGGCGCAGGCGGAGAAGGGCGGCGTCGATCCCCTGGGCCACTACATCCCGCCGTTCGCCTACGCCTACGTCCAGATCCTGGGCCAGGCCATCGAGGCGACGCGGAGTCTGGACCACAAGAAGGTGGCCGAGCACATCCGGGCCACCACGTTCGACACCATCGTGGGGAAGGTGAAGTTCGGGGCGAACGGCGAGTGGGCGAAATCCCGGATGCTGACGGTGCAGTTCCAGGGGGTGGAGGGCAACGACCTGGAGCAGTTCAAGAAGGCGGGCCGTCGCGTGGTGCTTTACCCGGACGAGTGGAGGTCCGGCAGCCTGGTCTATCCGTACCCCCGGGCCCTGCGATAGAGGAGGCGCCACGCCGCGGGGGCCGGCTCGTCGAGCGCCGGCGCCCCGCGGCACGGCGGACATGTCATGCTCTCCATGGAACTGCTGGCGAACGCGCTGGTGGCGGGCCTGCTGCTCGGCGGCTTCTACGCTGCCGTCAGCCTGGGGATCTCCGTGTCATTCGGCCTCCTGGACGTGGTCAACATCGCCCACCCGGTCTTCGTGGTCCTCGGCTCCTACGCCGCCTACGCGACGAACCGCTTCCTGGGTCTCGACCCGATCCTCACCGGCCTGCTCTTCATGCCCGCCTTCTACGGGCTCGGCGTGGCGGTGTACCGCGTGTACCACGCCGGCTTCGAGCGGACCGGCGAGGAGTCGCTGCGGGGCCTCGTCTTCTTCTTCGGCCTCCTCTTCATCGTCGAGGTGTCCCTGCTCCTCGCCTACGGCGTCGACTACCGTCTGGTCGAGGCCGGCTACATCGGCGAGTCCATCCGGCTGGGGGGCATCGGGATCGCGCTGCGCCTGCTCCTGCCCTGCCTCGCGGGAGTGGCCCTCACCGCGGCGCTCCACCTCTTCCTGTCGAGGACCTTCTACGGGCGGGCCATCAAGGCGGTGTCCCAGGACGGGCTGGCCCTGCGCCTCATGGGCGCGAACCCGGTCGGGGTGAAGACCATCGCCTTCGGGCTGGCCGTCGCCTCTGCCAGCCTGGCGGGCGCGCTCCTCATCCTGATCGGCCCGGTGGAGCCGTCCCTGGGCCGGGAGTACATCGGGCGGGTCTTCGCCGTCGTCGTGCTGGGCGGCATGGGCAGCATCGGCGGGACCCTGGCGGCCTCGGCCATTCTCGGCGTGGCGGAGAGCCTGACCTCCACCTTCTCGGGGCCCACCTGGGCGCCGGCCGTCTCGTTCGGCATCCTCCTCGTGGTGCTGGCGGTCCGCCCGGCGGGCCTCCTGGGGAGGTAGCCGTGCGCAAGACCCTGGTCCCGGCCGCGGTGGCGGTGGGCGCGGTGCTGGCGGCGCTCCTGGTCGTGCGCCTGACCGGCAACCGCTACGCCTGGTTCGCCGGCTACGTCGTCCTGCAGTACATCGTCCTCGCCACCGCGTGGAACGTGCTGGGCGGCTACACGGGCTACGTGAACTTCGGGACGGCGGCGTTCTTCGCCACGGGCGCCTACACGGCCCTGGTCCTGGTCCTGACCGTCAGGCCGCCGCTCCCCGTGATGATCCTGGCCGGAGGCCTGACGGCCGGCCTCCTGGGCCTGGGCATCGGCTACCTCACGCTCCGCCTGCGCGGTGTCTTCTTCTCCATCGCCACGCTGGCCCTGGCGGTGGTGCTCCAGACCTTCGTGATGAACTGGGACCTCGTCGGCGGCGCCAAGGGCGTCAGCGTCATCCGCCCCCGGCCGGCGGTCCCGTTCACCGACTACGCGGAATACCTGTTCGCGGTGATGGCCGTCCTCGCGGCCGCCGCCGTGAGCTTCGCGTGGTGGGTGGAGCACTCGCGGCTCGGCCGCGGCCTGGCCGCGATCCGCGACAACGAGGAGGCGGCCGAGTGCATGGGCGTGCCCACCCTGCGGCTCAAGCTGTTCGCCACCACGGCGAGCGGCTTCCTCATGGGCGTGGCCGGCGCGCCGTTCCCCTACTACGTCACCCTCGTCGAGCCGCTGTCCGTCTTCAGCCTCGACTACGCCGTCAACAGCCTGGCCATGCCCATGATCGGGGGCACCACCACGTGGCTCGGTCCCGTCGTGGGGGCGGTCCTGCTCGGCACGGCCCAGCAGCTGGCGACCGTCACCATCTCCTCGGAGCTGAACCTCCTGATCGTGGGGGTCGTCCTGGTGGGATTCGTGCTCCTGGCGCCCCAGGGGGTCGTGGGCCTGGCCGGGCGTCTGGCGTCGCGGCGGCGGCGCTGATGGGCGCTCTCCTCGAGGTGCGGGGCGTCACCAAGCGCTTCGGCGGCTTCCGGGCGCTCGCCGGGGTCAGCCTGGAGGTCCAGCAGGGGGAGCGCTTCGGCCTCATCGGCCCCAACGGCTCCGGGAAGACGACCCTCATCAACTGCATCTCGGGCGCCCTGGCGAGCGACGGCGGCACCATCCTGTTCCGCGGCCGGGACATCACGGGGCTGCCGGCTCACCAGCGCACGCGGCTCGGGATCGCCCGGAGCTTCCAGATCCCCCGCCCCTTCACCAGCATGACGGTCCTCGACAACCTCCTCATCCCCCTCGAGTACGCCGCCCCCGGCCGGGCCTCCCGCACCGACGCGACTGCCGCGGCCATGGAGACCCTCGAGCTGATCGGGCTGGCGGAGAAGGCACGCCTCCGCCCCGCCGACCTCACCCAGGTCGACCTGCGCAAGCTCGAGCTGGCCCGGGCCATGGCGGCCCGGCCGGCGCTCCTCATCTCGGACGAGGCCATGGCCGGGCTCTCCAGCGCCGAGGTCGACGCCATCCTGCCCATCCTGCTGGCGCTCAACGAGCGGGGCATCACCATCATCATGATCGAGCACATCATGCGGGCCGTGATGCGCTTCTCGGAGCGGATCGCGGTGCTCGACGCGGGCGAGAAGATCGCCGAGGGTTCCCCGGACGAGATCGTGCGCGACCCGCGCGTGGAGAAGGCCTACCTTGGCGAGTAGGCTGGTGGTCGAGGACCTCCACGCCGGCTACGGCGCGGTGCGCGTGCTCCACGGGGTCTCGGCCGAGGCCCGGGACGGCGAGACGGTCGTTCTCCTGGGCACCAACGGCAACGGCAAGAGCACGCTGATCAAGTGCGTCATGGGCCTGGTCCGGCCCACCAGGGGCCGGATCTTCCTGGACATCGACGGGCGGCGGATCGACCTCGGCGGCCGGCCGCCGGAGGAGATCGTCGACCTCGGCATCACCCTGGTCCCCGAGGGCCGCCGGCTCTTCCCGAGGCTCACCGTGGAGGAGAATCTCCTGCTCGGCGCCTACCGGCCGGCGGCCCGCCGGGACATCCGGCGCAACCTCGCCGCGTGCCTGGAGACCTTCCCGGTGCTCCGGGAGCGGCGGAGGCAGCTCGCCGGCAGCATGAGCGGCGGCGAGCAGCAGATGCTGGCGGTCGCCAGGGCGCTGATGTCGTCACCGAGAATCCTGCTGGTGGACGAGCCGTCCGTGGGACTGGCTCCCATCCTCGTGAGCCGCGTGATCGCCACCATCGGGCAGCTGAAGGAGCGGCACCGGCTCACCGTCCTCATGGCCGAGCAGAACTTCCACCAGGCCACCCGCATCGCCGACCGCGGGTACATCATCGTCCACGGCCGGATCGTCTTCGAAGGCCGGAGCCCCCGCGAGCTGGCCGAGAACCAGCTCGTCAAGCAGTACTACCTGGGCGTCGACACGCCCGAGCGCGACGGCCGGCCGGGTCCGGGGGGCGAGGAGCGGCCTGGACGCGGCTGATTAGCCCGCGGGCCGCAGCTTCCAGAAGTAGTTCACGTACTCGTCGCCCTCGTGGAGGCGGCGGAACGTCAGCTCCACCGGCATGCCGATGGCGACCTGCTCGGGGTCGCAGTCCGTGAGCTGCGCGTAGAAGCGGCCGCCGCCGTCCAGGTCGGCCGCCACCATCACCGTGGGCGGGTCCGGGTTCGGGACCAGGTGGTCGCGCGTGAAGGTGAAGACCCGGCCCCGCCGGGCCAGCCGCTGGTCGGCCAGCCGCGACGACGAGCACTTCCAGCAGAGCTTGCGCCGCGGGTAGCTGACGGCCCCGCAGTCCTCGCAGCGCTGGCCGTAGAGGCGAAAGTTCTGGCGCTCCTCACGCACCATCGTCGGCACGCTGGTGAAGGCGCGCACGACCTCCGTCTCCACGTGCCGCCGGAACCGGAGCAGCTTGCCGTAGTGGGCGAGCGGACGGCCGGCGGCGAGCTGGGCGGAGACGGGCCGGGCCGGACGGTAGGCCCCCACCGCGTCGGTGGCCTGGAAGAGCAGCGCCTCGGCGCCGTTGCCGTAGGAGACGACCAGGACCTGGTCCCCCGGCGTCAGCGCCTCGAAGGCGGCGGCCAGCTCCAGCAGGCACGAGGCCGCGCCCGTGTTGCCGGCGCGGCCGATCACGGACTCCTTCGGCACCGCCCCCTCCAGGCCGAGCTGGCGGGCCATGGCCGCGTGGGTGCGGGCGTCGGGCCCGTAGAGCACCAGCTTCGAGATGTCCTCGCGCTTGCGGCCGGTCTTCCGGAGCACCCCCTCCACCGCTTCGGGGATGTGACGGTCGAGGCCCACGGCCTTCACGAACGTGGCATCGGGCAGGGACTGGAGGTACCGGTCCCCGTCGTTGCGCCAGACGTCGGTGAACTCGTGGCTGGCGGTGTACGCCCCCTCGAAGGTGGCCAGCACACCCTCGGTGCCCACGAGCGCCGCACCGGCGCCGTCGCCCACCACCAGCTCCAGCTCGCTGCCCGGCGCCACCGGGCGCAGGTCGGCCGCGGCCACCAGGGCCTCGGCCGCGGAGCCGGCCCTCACCGCGTCCAGGGCCAGCCGGAGGGCGGTGGTGCCGCACCGGAGCGAGCCCCCCAGGTCAGCGGTGATCACGGCGGTGTCGAGGTCCGCGACGCTGGCCAGCAGGGTGGCGTTCGACTTCTCCACGTAGGGCGCGGACGTCGAGGCGAAGAAGCACGCGCCCACCCGCGCCGGATCCCGCCCGGCCAGCGCGGCCAGCGCCGCCTCCGCGGCCATGGTGACGGCGTCCTCGTCGTAGCCGGCGACGGCGCGCTCGCCGCCGCCCGCCCCCCACCCCCGCGTGACCCCGGCGCCGGTGAGGCGGTGCCGCGGCC
>JBBIOF010000151.1:1454-6280 GCA_037443505.1 Candidatus Rokuibacteriota bacterium | reverse complement strand
GAGGCCGGCGGCCGCGACCAGGAGCGGGAGCAGGCGGCGGGCGAGGCTCGGGCCCGGCATGCTCAGGCGGCCCGGGTCGCGGACCGGCGGCCGGCGCCCAGGCGGCGCAGGAGCGTCTCCATCGGGCAGAAGCCGGTCAGCGCCGACTGGGAGAGGTTGAGCCCCACGAACAGCGTGAAGAGCAGCCAGGAGGGGCTCACCAGGTACGCGAGCGCCACGCTGAGGGTCACGAAGCTTCCGGCGATCAGGCGGATCCAGCGTTCCAGGCTCATGACGTCCTCCCGCCTGGATCGATCCAGCCCGGCGGGAAAGGTTTCAGCGGCCGGTTTCGCGCTCGAGGAGGGCCCGGAGCCGCCGCCGGAGCCCCGGGGGGACGGGCCGGGGAGGGAGGCTCCGGCAGAGATCCACGGTGGCCTCGAGCTCCCGGGCGAAGGCGGCGCAGGGCCGGCAGCCGTCCAGGTGAGCGCGCAGCTCGTCGCAGATCCCGGCCGGCAGCTCGCCGTCCAGGTACTCGGACAGCCTGGCGAAGAGGCGGCGGCACTCCATGCGGGCCCTGCCCTCCTGGGCCCCCGCTCGCGGCCGGGGCCCCCGCCTGAACGATCCAGTCCGCGGGCGGAGGTTCCGGCGGCGCTTCACGTGTGCTCCACCAGCCGCTGGCGCAGGAAGAGGCGGGCGCGGTGCAGCCGCGTCTTCACGGTGGGCGGGGTCAGGCCCAGCGCCTCGGCGGTCTCCTCCGTGGAGAGCCCCTCGACGTCCCGGAGGATCAGCACCGCGCGGTACGGCGCGGGAAGGTCGGCGATGGCCGCCTCCAGGGCTTCCCGGAGGTCGCTCCGGAGCAGCGCGACCTCCGGCGTGTCCGCCGCCCCGTCGGGCCCCGGGGCGCGGTGGCCCGACTCCTCCGGGAGGAACTCGTCGAGCGGGAGGTGGCGCTCGGGCTCGAACTTCCCCCGGCGCCGCATCTTCCGGCAGGCGTTCGCGGCGATGCGGAACAGCCAGGTGCTGACCTTGCCCTCGCCCCGGAAGTCCTTGAGGGACCGGACGGCGGCGAGGAACGTCTCCTGCACCACGTCGCGCGCGTCCTCGGCGCTGCGGCACATGCGGGAGGCGAAGCCGAAGATGCGGGACGCGTAGCCGTCCACCAGCGCCGGCAGCAGGTCCCGGTCTCCTCGCCGGAGGGCGTCGGCGAGGGCGGCGTCGTCGTGCCCGGGAGCGCCCTCCGCCCTGCCCATCGCCCGCCCAGTGTACCGCCGCGCCGGGAGCGGCGGGGTGCTAGAATATCGACCACGCCAGAATACTTCCTTGGCTACGCGGAGTGCCTCGCGCTCGTGCGCGCCAGGCTGGCCGAGCCCGCGCCCGCGCGGCGGGCGTGAGGCCCTCCCCGGCGGTCAGGGCGAGGTCGGCTCGACCTCCACGTCCACCTCCGTGCCGTCCCTCACGCTCTCGGTGACCACGCAGTAGTCCTCGAACAGCCCGAGGCACCGGCCCATGCGCTCCCGGTCCTCCGGGGCGACCACGGGCTGGATCCTGACGCTCATCCGGCCGATCCGGAGCCGTCCCCGCTCGTTCCGGACGAGCGACGTCCGGACGGTCGTCCGCATCCCCCGGACGTCCACCCGGGCCTTGCGGAGGCAGAAGAGCGCGCTGGCGCTCAGGCAGTTGGCGACGGCGGCCGCCAGCAGCTCGGCCGGCGTGGGACCGGTGCCGGCTCCGAGCGGCGGCGACTCGTCCGTGACGAGCGGGGGGACGCCCTCGCGCGGGAACTCCACGGAGAACCGGTATCCGTCCCGCAGCTCCAGGTCGAGCGTGAATGCCTTCTCCAGCTCCATGTCATCCTCCGGCGCCTCGAGACTCGTCGCGGCCGCGGTGCCAGCCCGGCGCCCTCGCATGGAATGATCCAGCTCGGCGCCGGAGGTTTCGTGCGCGTCCCCCCGTGGGCGTCACGGGCCGTCCCGTCACCACACGCGCATGCCGGGTGTCACCAGGGGCGTGGTCAGCGCCAGCCGGAGCAGGGTCGGCCCGTACGCGATGAGGATCAGGACGCCGGCCAGGGCCAGCCAGGGCCGCCAGCGGTCCAGGAAGGCCGGGGCGTGGTCGGGGCCGGAGAGCGCCTCCGCGAACTCGGGGGCCGCGGGCGCCGGCTGGCGCGAGGCCGCCAGCGTCAGCACCATGTCGAGGAAGTAGAGCAGGGCACTCACGAACAGGATCGTGCCTCCCACGCCCACCAGTGGCAGCACAGCCTTCCACTCGGGCTGCACGTAGGCCGCCGCGCCCAGCATGGTCCGCCGCGGCGCGCCCAGGAGACCCAGCCGGTGCAGGGCGTTGGAGAAGATGGCCATGCCCACGAACCACGACCAGACCTGGACCAGGGCGAGCGGGCGGCTCCAGAGCGCCCGGCCCGTCAGGTGCGGCACCAGCCAGTAGGTGATGCCCATGAAGGTGAGGGTGACCGCGGTGCCCACCGTCAGGTGAAGGTGGCCGGGGATCCAGGCGGTGTTGTGGACCACCAGGTTCACGTTGTAGGAGGCGTTGATCAGCCCGCTGACCCCGCCGAAGGCGAACAGGATCATGGCCAGGACCTGGGCGGCCACCGACGGGTCGCCCCAGGGCAGCCTGCGGAACCAGGCCACCAGGCCCCGACCCCCGCGCGCCCGCGCCCCGGTCTCGAGCGAGGCCACCACGTTGAAGAAGGTGAGCAGGCTGGGGAAGAACACCGCGAACGTGAGGAACCCGTGGAGCAGCTTCCAGCCCCGGTGGATGCCCGGGTCGGTGAACTGATGGTGGAAGCCCAGGGGCGTGGACAGCACCAGGAACAGGATGAACGACGTCCGCGCCAGCGGGTCGCTGAAGAGCCTGCCCCCGGCCTGCCGGGGCACCAGCGTGTACCAGGAGAGGTAGGCGGGCAGGAGCCAGAAGTAGACGATGGGGTGGCCCGTGAACCAGAACAGCACGCGCGCCAGCAGCGCGTCGGTGCCCGCCAGCAGCCCCAGGGACCACGGGATCACCATGACCAGCATCTCGGCGGCGATGCCGAGGGACGCGATCGTCCACATGACGAAGGTGACCAGCGCCATGAAGGCCGGCAGCGGCGTGCGCTCCGCCGGGTGGCGGCGCCGCCAGCCGCGCCACGTGAGCACCAGGTTCAGGGTGACCAGCCAGGTGCCCACCACCACCAGGGTCAGGCCGATGTAGAAGGCCCAGTGGGCGCGCAGGGGCGGGTAGAAGGTGAACATCACGGTCGCCGCGTTGCCCAGCAGCGGCACGGCGGCCATGAGGAGCCCGCCCGCCATGAGCCAGAACGTGAGCCAGCCGAGCCCCATGCTGGCCAGCGGCGTCCCGAGCGCGCGGGCGGTGACGAAGGGCAGGAACCCCGCGATGAAGAAGGTGGTCCACACCAGCACGTTGAGCACGCCGTGGAGGGTCAGGCCGTGGTAGTAGGACTTCACCACCGGCGCCAGCCACGGGTACAGGTTGATCCCGGCGTGCTCCAGCGCCTGCAGCGCGCCGGTGACCACGCCCACGAAGAGGGCGGCCAGGGCCACGAGGAGGTACGCGCCGGTGAGCCGGTTCATTCGACCACCACCTTTCCCGCCATGGTGTGATGGGCGATCCCGCAGTACTCGTGGCAGATGATGGGGTACTCGCCCCGCCGGTCGAAGCGCACCGAGGCGTGCGCCACCTGGCCGGGGAGCAGCATCACGTTGACGTTGGTGTGTGGGATGAAGAGGCCGTGGACCACGTCGCGGCTCGTGGCCCGGAAGTGCACCGTCGAGCCCGCGGGCACGCGGATCTCGCCCGGCGCGAAGGCCCAGATCTGCGCCAGCATGGTGACCTCGAACTCGCGCGGCCCGAGCTGCGCCACGCCTGGCTGTCCGAACGGCGTCTCCGCCACCCGCCGCGGGTCCAGCCGGCCCTCCACGCCGGGCAGGTGGATCCCGGCGCCGAACGCGGTCACCACCAGTGCCACCAGCATGCCCACGGGCAGGGCGATGCTGGGGAGGATCCACGCCAGCTCCCAGAGGTAGACCGTGGTTCCGCGTCTCATCGCCTCACCCCCAGAGCCTCAGGTACGCGTTGGTCCAGAGCAGGGCCAGGATGAACAGGTAGATCAGCATCAAGGTGAGCGCGCCCTTCGGGTGCTCGTGCTCTTCGTCGTTCACGCTCGGCTCCTTTCCGTGCTCGATCTCCTCCCCGACGCCCCTCCCGGTCTCGATCCCCTCTCGCCTCCCTCCTGGGCCGGCCGCGGCCGGAGCAAGAGGACTGCCACGTACCGGTCCCCCTCCTGGCGCAGCTCGCAACCGCGCGGAAAGCCGGCGCTCGCCGGGTGAAAACCCGACAGCGGCTGGGGCACGGCTGGCACGCCGCCTGGGGAGGCCATGCCCCAGCGGTGCTATTATCCGCCTGGATGCCAGCCCGCGACGCGCAATCATTCCTGCGGTCCAGCCCGGTGTTCGGGGCGCTGCCGGCCAGGGAGATCGAGATGCTCGGGGCGGCGGCGCGGGAGGAGGCGTACCGGCCGCGGGACTTCATCTTCCTGGAGGGCGACCCGGCCGAGTGGCTCTGCATCGTGCGGTCCGGCCGGGTGAAGATCCTCAAGCACTCCCGCACCGGGCGCGACGTGGTCCTGGAGCTCCTGGGGCCCGGCGAGGTGTTCGGGGGCGTGGCGGTCATCGAGCGGCGGCCGTACCCGGCGGCGGCCCAGGCGACCGAGGCCACGGTGGTCCTCAAGCTCCCCGCCGCCGCCATGGTGGCGCTGGCCGAGCGCTACCCGTCCATCATCAAGGAGCTGGCGCTGATGATCGGGCGGCGCCTCCGCGCCGCCCACGACT
>JBBIOF010000151.1:0-1444 GCA_037443505.1 Candidatus Rokuibacteriota bacterium | reverse complement strand
GGCCGCCCGGCCCGGGGGCGCCCCCCCCCCCCCCCCGCCGGGGGGGGGGGGGGGGCCCGCGCCCCCCCCCCCGCCCCCCCCTGCGGGGGGGGGGGGGGGGGGGCGGCCCCCCCCCCCCCCCCACGACTCGGTGAAGTCGCTGGCGGTGGACCCGGTGGAGGCGCGGCTGGCGGGGGCCCTGCTGCGCCTGGCCGAGCGCGAGGGCACGCGCACCGCCCGCGGGCTCGTCCTGCCGTTCCACCTCACCCGGCAGAGCCTGGCCGACATGACGGGCACCACCGTGGAGACGGCCATCCGCATCGTGAGCCGGTGGACCCGGGACGGGCTCGTGGCCGACGAGGGGGGACGGCTCGAGCTGCGCGACCTGGAGGCCCTGCGGGGCCTGGCCGAGGGAGAGACCGTCTAGCGTGGCGCTGGCGATCCGGACCCTCCACGTGCTGGCCGCCGTCACCTGGATCGGCGGCATGATCTTCATCGCGCTGGTCCTGGTTCCCGTCACCCGCCGCCTCGACGACCCGGCGCTCCGCGCCCGGCTCGTGCACCAGGTGGGCGTGCGGTTCCGGACGGTGGGCTGGATCGCGCTGGGGCTCCTCGCGCTCACGGGCCTCGGCAACCTCTGGCAGCGTCCCTACCTGCTGTCGGCGCCGCGCCTGCACTGGAAGCTGGGCCTGGTGGCGCTGGCGCTGGTCCTCTCGGCGCTCCACGACTTCGTGCTGGGCCCCCGCGCGGGCCTGCCCGGGGCCGACCCGGCGCTGCGGGTCCGCGCCTCGTGGCTGGCCCGCGTGAACCTGCTGGTGGTCCTGGTCGTCGTGGTCCTGGGCCTGGCGCTCCGCGGGTAGGCTCGTGCCGCCCCTGATCCGCCGCTACATCAAGACGAGCTTCGTCTTCCTGGGACTCGGGCTGGTCCTGGGCGGCTACATCGCGGTCGCGGAGTTCCTGGTGGGCCGCTACCCGCCCCGCCTCTTCATCACCGCGCACGTGCACCTGCTGCTGGTGGGCTTCATGCTCATGATCGTGATGGGCGTGGCGACGTGGATGTTCCCCCGCCCGGCCCGGGACGACGCGCGCTACCGGCCCGGGCTGGCCGAGGCGGTGTACTGGGTGATGACCGTGTCCACGGCGCTCCGCGCGGCCGCGGAGGTGCTGGCCGGGCTCTCGTCGGCGGCGTTCCTCAGGGCGCTCATCGCCGCCGCGGGCCTCGGCCAGCTCGCGGGCGCGCTCCTCTTCGTGGTGAACATGTGGTCGCGGGTGCGCATGCCGCAGGTGCCCGCCGCGCCTCCCCGCTGAGCGTCAGCGGGCCCTGAGCCAGCCGAGCAGGCCGAGGACGGCGCCCAGGCCCGCGCCGAAGGCCAGCGCCGCGGCCGGCCCGAAGAGCACCCGGACCTCATCGCCCTCCACGCGGCCGGCCACCAGCACGCCCACCAGGCTCTGGGTGGCGTTGACG
>JBBIOF010000150.1:0-6292 GCA_037443505.1 Candidatus Rokuibacteriota bacterium | reverse complement strand
CTCCCACAGGGGAGTATAGCGCCCTAGGACATTATTTACACAGGAGTCATTAGCCATGGGTCGGCTCTGCGACGACCTGCTCCACGGCGCCATTGACCTCCACCAGCATGCCGCGCCGTCCCTGTTCGACCGCATCACCGACGACGTCGGGCTGGCGATCGAGGCGAGGCAGCGCGGCATGCGCGCCGTGCTGCTCAAGGCCCACGAGCACGACACCACCGGCCGGGCGGCGCTGGTCCGCCGCCAGGTGCCCGGCATCGAGGCCTACGGCGGCATCGTCCTCAACCACTCCGTCGGCGGGCTGAACCCGCACGCCGTGGACCATGCCATCAAGCTGGGTGCGCGGATGGTGTGGATGCCGACGCTGTCCGCCCGGCACCACGTCGAGTACTTCGGGGGCAGCCACTTCGGCAAGGCGATGCGGGCGCGGGAGCCGGTCCGGGCTCCGGCGGCCGCCGGCCTCGAGATTCTCGACGGCGACGGCCGCCTCCGTCCCGAGGTGCGGGAGATCCTCGGCCTGATCGCTGCCGCCGACATCTGCCTGTCCACCGGCCACCTGTCGGCCGCGGAGATCCGGACGCTGGTGCGGGAGGCTCGGGCGGCCGGCGTCAACAAGATCCTGGTGACCCACCCCGACCTGGCCCTGTCGGGAATTCCGGTGGAGGAGCAGAAGGCGCTGGCGGCCGAGGGCGCGGTCCTCGAGAAGGACATCATCACGATGATGCCGGCCTGGCAGAGCCTCAGCCTGGAGCGGATGGTGGAGTCGATCCAGGCCGTGGGGCCGGAGCACTGCGTGCTTGCCACGGACTTCGGCCAGCTCCACCACCCGGTGCCGCCGGAGGGGCTCCGGATGTTCATCCAGATGCTCCTGGAGCAGGGGATCGGGGCGGACGCGCTACGCACCATGGTGGCGGAGAACCCGGCCCGGCTGCTGGGCCTGCCGCCCGCCTGACGGGCAACCCTGACAGGGTCCGGGCCCGGCCGCCCGGGCTCACGCGACCGCGCGCGGCTTCGCCTGGGCCGCCCGGCGCGCGGTCAGCTCCCGCAGCAGGTGGGTCCACTCGACGGGCTTGAGCAGGATGACCCCGGCGCCCGCCTCCCGCGCGCGCCCGATGTGGGGCTCGCCGTAGCCCGTGACGACGACGACCCGGGGGCGGCCGGGCGCGGTGCCCAGCACCTGCCGGATCAGCACGTCGCCCGGGATGTCGGGCAGCCCGAGGTCGGTCAGGAGCACGTCGAACATCCCGGACACCGCCGCCTCCGCGGCCTCCCGCCCCGTCGCCACGGAGACCACGTCGGCCCCCTCGGCCTGCAGCAGGACCCCCAGCGCGTTGCGGGTCTCGGTCGCGTCCTCGACGAGCAGGATGCGCCAGCCGCCCAGTGCGGGAGCCGCATGACTGCCCATGACTCCTGTTAACCGCAAGCAAGTGAGGTGCCAGCGTCGGCTCCAAAGGCCGGCCCGTGCTCTTGACCCTCATGGGACGCGGTGTTTTACTGAGGCGCCCGGGATGGAGACACCTCTCAAGCGCACCCCGCTCTACGAGATCCACGTCAAGGCCGGCGCCCGGATGGTGCCCTTCGGTGGCTGGGAGATGCCCGTCCAGTACCGGGGCATCATCGAGGAGCACCGCACGGTGCGCTCGGCCGTGGGGCTCTTCGACGTGAGCCACATGGGCGAGTTCGAGGTGGAGGGGCCCGCCGCCCTGCCGGTCCTGCAGCGGCTCACCACCAACGACGTGGCCGCCCTGGCCGTGGGCCAGGTCCAGTACTCGCTCCTGTGCTACCCCCACGGCGGCATCGTGGACGACCTCACCCTCTACCGCCTCGGGCCCGACCGGTTCATGATGACGGTGAACGCGGCGAACATCGACAAGGACTGGGCGTGGGTCACGCAGCACGGGGCCGAGGCGAGGTGGCGGAACGTCTCCGCGGAAACGGCGCTGATCGCCGTGCAGGGACCGCACGCCGAGCGCCTGGTGGGGCGGCTGGGCTTCGACGCGACGGCGTTGGGCTACTACCGGTTCGTGCCGGGCACGGTCGCAGGGGTCCGGGCCCTCGTCTCCCGCACGGGCTACACGGGCGAGGACGGCTTCGAGCTGTACGTCCCGGCCGGCGAGGCGGTGCGGCTCTGGAGCGCGCTGATGGAGGCGGGGGCACCCGACGGGGTCGCGCCCATCGGGCTCGGCGCCCGGGACACGCTCCGCCTCGAGATGCGGTACGCCCTCTACGGCAACGACATCGACGAGACCACGAACCCGATCGAGGCGGGCCTCGGCTGGGTGGTGAAGGCCGGCAAGGGGGACTTCATCGGACGGGAGGCGATCGAGCGGGCGAGGGCGGAGGGGCCGCGGCGGAAGCTGGTGGGGCTCGAGCTGGTCGAGCGCGCGGTCGCCCGCCACGGCCACCCGGTCGTCCTCGACGGCCGGCCCATCGGCGTGGTGACGTCCGGCTCCTACGGCCCCTCGGTGGACCGGTCCATCGCCCTGGCCTACGTGGAGACCCCGCACGCGGCGGTGGGCACCGAACTGGCCGTGGAGATCCGGGGGCAGGCCCGCGCCGCCCGCGTGGTCCGCACGCCCTTCCACCCGCCGCGGGTCAAGAAGTGACCGAGGCGCACACGAGGTGACGATGGGGAACATTCCGGAGGAACTCAGGTACACGCGCGAGCACGAGTGGGCCCGGCGGGAGGGCGACCGCGTCCGGGTCGGCATCACCGCCTACGCTCAGGAGCAGCTCGGCGACGTGGTGTTCGTGGAGCTCCCGAAGGTGGGCGCCCGGGTCACGGCCCACCAGTCGTTTGGAGTGGTGGAGTCGGTGAAGTCGGTATCGGACCTCTTCGCGCCCGTGACCGGCGAGGTGGTCGAGGTCAACGCGGACCTCAAGGGCGACCCGGCCCTGGTCAACCGCGATCCCTACGGGCGGGGCTGGATGATCGTGATCCAGCCGTCCAGCCCCGGCGAGTGGGACCAGCTCCTGACCGCCCGGCAGTACGAGGAGCACGTTTCCCAGGGCGGGCACTGATGCGCTACCTGCCCAACACGCCCCGGGACCAGCGCGCCATGCTGGACGCCGTGGGCGTGCGCTCGATCGAGGACCTGCTGGTCAAGATCCCGCCCAAGGCGCGCCTGGCCCGGCCGCTGCAGCTGCCGCCGGCGCTGGCCGAGCCCGACCTGGTCCGGCACCTCCGCGGCCTGGCGGCCGCCGACGCGGACGCCGACGGCCACGTCTGCTTCCTGGGTGCCGGGGCCTACGACCATTACGTCCCGAGCCCCATCGACCACCTGGTCTCGCGCGGGGAGTTCTTCACCGCGTACACGCCCTACCAGCCCGAGGCCAGCCAGGGCACGCTCCGCACGATCTACGAGTACCAGACCATGATCGCCGAGCTGACCGGCATGGACGTGGCCAACGCCTCCCTCTACGACGGCGCCTCCTCCGTGGCGGAGGCGGCGCTGATGGCCCACGCGGTGACCGGGCGCGGCGAGGTCGTGCTGGCCGGCAGCGCCAACCCCCTCTACCGGCGGGTGACGGCCACCTACTGCGCGGGCCCCGGGCTCAGGCTCCGGGAGGCGCCGGCGCCGGACGGGGTGATGGACCTCGACGCGGCGCGCCGGCTCGTGAGCGCCCGGACGGCCGCGCTGGTCGTGCAGTCGCCCAACTTCTACGGCTGCCTGGAGGACGTGGCGGCCGCCGCGGAGACCGCCCACGCGGCCGGGGCCCTCCTGGTGGTGGTCACCGACCCGGTGAACCTGGGCGTGCTGGAGGCCCCGGGGCGCCAGGGGGCCGACCTCGTGGTCGGCGAGGGGCAGGGGCTCGGCGTACCGCTCTCCTTCGGCGGGCCCTACCTGGGCGTGTTCGCCGCCCGGCAGGACTTCGTGCGGCGGATGCCGGGGCGGCTGGTCGGCGCCACCGTGGACCTGGACGGCCGGCGCGGGTTCGTGCTCACGCTTCAGACCCGGGAGCAGCACATCCGGCGGGCGCGCGCCACCTCGAACATCTGCACCAACGTGGCGCTCAACGCGCTGATGGCCACCATCTACCTGGCGACGCTGGGGCGGCGCGGGCTGGTGGCGGCGGGCGAGCTCAGCATGGCCAAGGCCCACTACGCCGCCCAGCGCCTGGCCGCGATCCCCGGCGTCTCCCTGCGGTTCGGCGCGCCGTTCTTCAAGGAGTTCACGCTGCGGCTGCCGAAACCGCCCGAGCGGGTGGTGGCGCGGGTGGCACGGCGGAAGATCCTGGCAGGCGTGCCGCTCAAGGCGTTCGAGCGGCGGCTGCGCGACTGCCTGCTGGTGGCGGTGACCGAGAAGCGGACGCGCGAGGAGATCGACGCGCTCGCCGAGGCCATCGCCGAGGCGGTGGCCTGATGCCCTACGACAACCAGACGACGTACGACCGGCTGATCTTCGAGCTGGGCTCGCCCGGCCGCATCGCCTACTCGCTGCCCGAGCCCGACGTGCCGGTGGAGCCGGCCCGGGCGGCCGTGCCCGAGCGGTACCGCCGCACCGCCCCGCCCGAGCTGCCCGAGGTCTCCGAGCTGGACGTGGTGCGCCACTACTCGCGGCTGAGCCAGCTCAACTACGGAGTGGACACCCACTTCTACCCGCTCGGCTCCTGCACCATGAAGTACAACCCGCGCATCAACGAGGAGGCGGCGCGCCTGCCCGGCTTCGCCCGCCTGCACCCGCTGGCGCCGGAGTCGCTCTGCCAGGGCGCGCTGGCCCTGATGCACGAGCTCGGCTCCATGCTGGCCGAGATCGCGGGCATGGACGCCGTCTCGCTCCAGCCCGCCGCGGGCGCGCAGGGCGAGCTGGCCGGCGTCCTGATGATCCGCGCCTGGCACGAGTCGCGCGGCGAGAAGCGGACCAAGGTCCTCGTCCCCGACTCGGCCCACGGCACCAACCCCGCGTCCACGGCCATCGCCGGGTACGAGGTCGTGGAGGTGAAGTCCGACGCCAACGGCGAGGTGGACCTGGCCGACCTGGAGCGCCACCTGGGGCCGGACGTGGCGGCCTTCATGATCACCGTGCCCAACACCCTGGGCAACTTCGAGCCCCGGATCGCCGAGATCACGGAGCTCTGCCACTCCCGGGGCGCCCAGGTCTACATGGACGGTGCCAACCTCAACGCCATCCTCGGCATCGCCCGGCCGGGCGACCTGGGCTTCGACGTCTGCCACTTCAACCTGCACAAGACCTTCACGACGCCCCACGGCGGCGGCGGCCCGGGGGCGGGGCCGGTGGGCGTCCGGGCCCACCTGGAGCCGTTCCTGCCCGTCCCCGTGGTCGTCCGGCGGGGCAACCGCTACGCCCTGGACTGGAAGCGTCCGAAGTCCATCGGCAAGCTCCAGGCGTTCTGGGGCAACTTCGGGATGCTGGTGCGAGCCTACGCCTACATCCGCACCATGGGCGCCGACGGCCTCCGGAACGTCAGCGAGCACGCCGTGCTCAACGCCAACTACGTCATGAAGCGGCTGGAAGGCGCCTACGACGTGGCGGCGCCCGGGCCGTGCATGCACGAGTGCGTGGTCTCGGCCCGGCGGCAGAAGAGGCTGGGCGTCACGGCCATGGACATCGCCAAGCGGCTCCTCGACCTCGGCTTCTACGCCCCCTCGACGTACTTCCCCCTCATCGTCGAGGAGGCGCTCATGATCGAGCCTACCGAGACCGAGTCGAAGGAGACGCTGGACGCCTTCTGCGACGCCATGCTCCGCATCGCCCGGGAGGCCGAGGAGAGCCCCGCCCTCGTCCGGGAGGCGCCGGTGACCACCCCGGTGCGCCGGCTCGACCAGGCCCTGGCGGCCCGCCAGCCGGATCTCAGGTGGAGGCCGGCCCGGCGGGGATAGCGGTGGCGGCGGTGGAGCGCCGGGCATGACGCGTCAGTGGCGGCTGCTGGTCACCGAGGCGACCGACGGCGCCACCAACATGGCCGTGGACGAGGCCGTCTTCCGGGGCCGGCAGGCGGGTACCTCGCCCCCCACCGTCCGCTTCTTCGCCTGGGACCCGCCCACGGTGTCCCTCGGCTACGGCCAGCCCCTGGGGCCCGACGTGGACGCGGCGGCGTGCCGACGGCTCGGCGTGGGGCTCGTGCGCCGCCCCACGGGCGGCAGCGCCATCTACCACGACGGCCCGGAGCGCGAGCTCACCTACAGCGTGGTGGCGTCCAGCGACGACCTGGGCCTCCCGGCCGACCTCCTGGAGACGTACCGCTGGATCGCCCGCGCGCTGGTGCGCGGCCTGCGCGCGCTCGGGGCGCCGGCGGAGATCGTTCCCGCGGGCGGCGGCCGGGGCCCGGC
>JBBIOF010000149.1:0-6296 GCA_037443505.1 Candidatus Rokuibacteriota bacterium | reverse complement strand
CAGATGGAACGGGCAAGCCTGGGCACCAGGAAAAGGCTGCCGCCGACCACGAGCAGGATCGGCACCCGGAGGTTCTTCACCCGCAGGTCGACCAGGTCGAAGAGCGTGCCGAGGCCGGTCGTGACCCGCGCCGAGGAGAGGCCCGGCTCGAGTCGCAGCTCCTCCTCGATCGCGGCCAGGTCGGCCTCGGAGTGGTCCATCTGGTAGAGCACCTCGTCGTGCCGGTAGTCCGGGTTGACCGGCACGATGCTCGTGCCGAGCGCGTTGAGCGCCAGGTAGTGGAAGAAGAACTCGGGCCGGTTCTCGAGGAGCAGGGCCACCCGGTGGCCGTGGCCGTAGCCCGCCGCGGCGTAGGCCTCCCGCAGGGCCAGCACCGCCTCCAGCGTCTGGCCGTACGTGTACTCCACGCCGCCGGGGTGGTACGCGCGGCCCGGGGCCGGCGGCGCGCAGAGGAAGACGTTGTCGGGCGCGGCCCGGGCGGTGGCCAGGAAGGCGTCGAAGACCGTCTCGGCCGTCACGGAGTCACGCGCAGGACCTGGTCGTGCTTCCGCACCCGCTCCCGCACCTTGACGGCCACCTCCGTGCCCGGCTCGGCGCGGCTCACCGGCCGGTGCTCGACCTGCAGCGACTCCACCGGCTGGACCAGGTCGGTGGTGTGGCCGTGGATCCGGATGGTGTCCCCGACCGCCAGCGGCCCGTCGGTCAGGCGGATGGCCGCCACGCCGATCTTCCCGAAGTAGTCGATCACGGTCCCGACCTTCGTCTCGGTCGCCATGGCCGCGCCTCCCTCCCGGCCGGGCCCGCCCCGGGCCGGTCGTCCTGGCAGGAGTGTAGGAGCACTACCGCGCGGGCCGGGAAGATGTCAAGATGAGCGGCCACAGGAGGCGAGCCATGGAGCAGGAGCTCGACCGGAAGCGCGTCCAGGAGTTCGCCCGCAAGCTCTTCGGCCTCTACACCGGCGGCCTCCTCACCCTCATGGTGGAGCTCGGCCACCGCACCGGGCTCTTCGAGGCGGCGGCCCGCGGCCCCGCCACCAGCGCGGAGCTGGCCGAGCGCGCCGGGCTCGACGAGCGGTACGTGCGCGAGTGGCTCGGCGCCGTGGCGACGGGCGGCCTCGTGGAGTACGACCCGGCCACCGGCCGCTTCACGCTCCCGCCGGAGCACGCCCGCTGCCTCACCGGCCCGTCGAGCCGGAACCTGGCGCCCGCCAGCCAGACGCTGCGCATGCTGGCGGCGCGCCTGCCGCGGGTCGCCGAGTGCTTCCGCCGCGGCGGCGGGGTGCCGTACGCGGAGTACCAGCCGGACTTCACGGAGGCGCAGGACGCCGCCTGGCGGCGGCTCTACGACGGGCTGCTGATCCGGGGCTTCCTGCCGGTGGTCAAGGGGCTGCCGGAGCGCCTGGAGGCGGGCATCCGGGTGGCCGACGTGGGCTGCGGCACCGGCCACGCGCTGAACCTCATGGCGCGCGAGTACCCGCGCTCCGCCTTCGTGGGCTACGACCTGGGCGAGGAGGCCATCGACCGGGCGCGGGCCGAGGCGCGGGAGATGGGCCTGGCCAACGTGCGCTTCGAGCGGCTCGACGCCGCGGCGCTCCCGCCCGAGCCGAAGCTCGACCTGGTCACCTCGTTCGACGCCATCCACGACCAGCGCGACCCGGCCGCCGTGCTCCGCCGCATCGCGGAGGCGCTGGCCCCAGGCGGCGTGTACATGATGGTGGAGCCCCGCGCCTCGTCGCGCCTGGAGGCCAACCTGGGCAACCCCTTCGCTCCCTACATCTACGGCACGAGCGTGCTCCACTGCATGACGGTGTCGCTGGCCGAGGGCGGCGCCGGCCTGGGCACGGCGTGGGGCGAGGAGCTCGCCCGCCGGATGCTGGCCGAGGCGGGCTTCACCAGCGTGGAGACCGTGCCGGCCCCCGGGCCGCAGAACACCATCTTCGTCTGCCGGAGGTAGCGCCCATGCCCGCGGACACGCTGCTGACCCCTGAGCGTGCCGCCGCCATGAAGGCGGCGGGGTGGTGGAAGGACGAGACCCTCGACGTCTACCTGGACCGCTGGGCGACCACCCGCCCGGGGAAGGCGGCGGTCGTGGACGGCGAGAGCCGGCTCACGTGGCAGGAGCTGGCCCGCGCCGTCGAGCGGGTGGCCCACGGCCTGGGCGCCGCCGGGGTGGAGCCGGGCATGGTGGTGGCCTGCCAGCTCCCGAACTGGAACGAGTGGGTGATCCTGGCCCTGGCGGCCCTCCGGCTGGGCGCCGTCCTCACCCCGATCCCGCCCACCTACCGCGCCCACGAGGTCCGCTTCATCCTCTCCCGCGTCGAGGCGCGGGCCTTCGTGATCCCCGCGCGGTTCCGCGGCTTCGACTACGTGGCCATGGTCGAGGAGCTTCGCCCGGACACCCCGGCGCTCCGCGAGGTGTTCGTGTGCCGCGGGACGCCCGGGGCGGGCATGCGGCCCTTCGCGTGGCTCACCGGCACGGCCTGGGAGGCGCGGGAGGACCGGCGCCCGCTGGCCGGCACCGCCCCCGACGCGGTGAGCGAGGTCATCTTCACCTCGGGCACGACCGGCGAGCCCAAGGGCGTGATGCACACCTCCAACACCGCGCTCTCCATCATCCACCCGCTCATCGACCGGCTGGCGTTCTCGGAGCGGGACGTGGCCCTCATGTCCTCCACCTTCGGCCACCAGACGGGCTTCCTCTACGGCTACTGCCTGACGCTGCTCCTGGGCTCCACCGGCGTGTGGCTCGACGTCTGGAACGCGGAGGAGGCGGCGCGCCTGATCGAGGCTGAGGGGGTCACCTACACGATGGGCGCCACGCCGTTCCTGCAGGACCTGACCTGCTCGCCCGCCGTGGAGCGCCGCGACCTCTCCTCGCTGCGCCTGTTCATCTCCGCCGGCGCCTCCATCCCCCGCGCGCTGGTGCGGGACGCGCGGCGGCGGCTCCGGTGCGCGATCTCGGCCGGGTGGGGCATGACGGAGAACGGCCTCGTCTCCTGCAACGGGCTCGACGACCCGGAGGAGAAGGTGTGCGGCACCGACGGCAAGCCGCTGCCGGGCATGGACCTGCTGGTGGTGGCCGACGACGGGCGGCCGCTGCCGCCGGGCGCGGAGGGCGACCTGCTGGTGCGCGGCCACTCGCAGTTCGTGGGGTACTGGCGGCGACCGGAGTTCACGCGCGAGGCCCACACGCCGGACGGCTGGTTCAGGACGGGCGACCGGGCGACCCTCGACGCTGACGGCTACGTCACCATCACGGGGCGCGCCAAGGACCTGATCATCCGGGGCGGCGAGAACATCTCCGTGGCCGAGGTGGAGAACCTCCTCTACGCGCACCCCAAGGTCAGGAGCGTGGCGGTGGTGGCCATGCCCGACCCGCGCCTGGGCGAGCGGGCGTGCGCGTTCGTCATCCCCGCGCCGGGGGCCACCGTCACGCTGGAGGAACTGGTGAGCTACCTGGAGAGCCGGCGGGTGGCCCGCCACAAGTTCCCCGAGCGGCTCGAGGTCGTGAGCGAGTTCCCCATGACGCCCAGCGGGAAGGTGCAGAAGTTCCGCCTCCGCGAGGCGATCGCGCGCAAGCTGGGGATGGACCCCGTGCGCTGACGTCTCCCGCGCGGGCCCGCGTGGTCCTAGTGCTCCTGCACCAGGACTTCGTCTTGCCACGTCGCCTCGACGGCGCTAGAGTGTGCGGCTGGCGCTCGCGGCGGTCGCTCGTTCCGTCACGGCGTCGAGCCGGGAGGGAACGGAGATGATCGGCGAGAGCATGCTGAGCCCGGAGCTGCGGGCGTTCCAGGCCGAGGTGAGCGCGCACGTCAAGCGGCTGGTCACGCCCGGCCTGCTGTTCGCCCTCGACCGCAACGAGATCCCGTACCCCACCGACTTCATCCGCGCCATGGGCGACCTGGGCCTGCTGGGCGTCAACGTCCGGCGCGAGTCCGGAGGCCGCGGCCTCGGGATCATCCACGACGCGCTGATCTCCGAGGAGGTCGGCTACTGGGGCACGGCGGCCCTGGCCTGCGCGCGGACCTTCACCGCGCACGTGGGCTACGTCCTGGACCGCCACGGCTCGCCCGCCATCCACGAGCGCTACCTCCGGCCCATGCTGGCCGGGCGGAAGATCGCCTGCCAGGGCATGACGGAGCCGACCGTGGGCTCCAACGTGGCCGGGGCGCGCACCCTCCTCAGGCGGGACGGGCAGGGGTGGGTCCTCAACGGGCAGAAGCGCTTCATCGACGGCGCCCAGACGGCGGACTTCGTGCTGGCGGCCGCGCGGCTGGGCGAGAGCCAGGACGCCCGCCGGGACTTCGTCGCCGTCTGCGTGGACACGAGCGACCCCGGCTTCCTCATCCGGGACGTCCAGTGCGACTGGCACGGCTTCCGCGGCATGGGCTCGTCGTGGATCGAGTTCCGCGACGTGCGCATCGAGCCGGAGCAGATCGTGGGCGCCCCCGGCCAGGGCTGGCAGATCCTCATGGAGGAGCTGCTGGTGGAGCGGGTGGTGATGACGCGGGCCCAGCTGGGCGGCGCCCGCCGGGCGCTCCAGATCGCCACCAACTACGCGGAGCACCGCGAGGCGTTCGGGGCGAGCCTCCAGCACCAGGCGGTGGTGGCCTTCAAGGTCGCGGAGTGCGCGGCGAAGCTCGACGCCGCCTACCTGCTGGACGACCGGGCCGCCCACCTGCTGGACCGCGGCCTGGGCCGGGCCGCCACCATGGAGGTGGCCATGGCCAAGCTGGTGGGGACCGAGTACGCCTGGCAGGTGGCCGACGAGGCCATCCAGATCCTGGGCGGCATGGGCTACACCACCAAGTACCCGGTGGAGCGCATCCAGCGCGACCTCCGGGCGGCCCGGCTCACCGGGGGCAGCTCGGAGATGATGAAGCTCCTGGTCCAGCGCGGCGCCTTCCGCCGCCTGCACGACCCTGAGTTCCGGGGCGAGTTCGTCAGCAACGAGCTGGAGGGCTCGCCCGTGTGGGGCGAGGCCCTGGCCGCCGACGAGCCGTTCCACCCGTCGCGGCAGACGGTCCTGATGCCGCCCCGGCCGAAGTACACCCCACCTTCCGGAGGGCTCGAATGAAGATCGTCCTCGGTCTCTGCTCGCTCCTGCTCGCCTGGGCGTCGGCGGCGCCGGCGGCCCTGGCGGCGGACAGGACGCTGCGGTTCGGCGTCAACACCTCGCTGTCGGGCGGCGCCGCCCCCACGGGCCGGGGGTTCCTCCGCGCCCTCGAGGTGGCCGCGGACGACATCAACGCCGCCGGCGGCATCAAGGTGGGGAGCGACCGCTACCTGATCAAGCTGGTCGTCTACGACAACAAGTACGACAGCCGCGAGGCGGTCAGCGTGGCCAACAAGCTCATCTTCAACGACCGGGTCCGCTACCTGGGCACCGTGGGCGGCACCCAGGCCGTGGCGGTGAACCCGCTGGTGACGGAGAACAAGGTCCTCAACTTCGCCTACGCCTACGGCGGCAAGAAGGCCACCTACCCGGGCGCACCCTTCACCTTCCGGACCATCCCCGAGCCCGCCCAGTCCTACGCCGCGCTCATGCCGTGGGTGGTGAAGAAGTACGGCATCAAGACGCTGGCCATCACGTCCACCGACGACGAGACGGGGCTGGTGCAGGCGGAGGACTCGGAGCGGGAGGCGGGCCGGCTCGGGCTGAAGGTCGTGGAGAAGGTGTTCGCGCCGCGCGGCACCACCGACTTCACGCCCATGCTCACCAAGATCATCGCCCGCAACCCCGACGCCATCGACTTCGCGGCGTGGGCGGGCACCGAGGGGCCCACCATCTGCAAGCAGGCCAGGGAGCTGGGCTACAAGGGCCTCTACATCTTCAGCTACGCCCAGTCGATCCCCACGTTCCTCAAGATCGCCGGGGACTACACCGACGGCGTCCTGTTCTTCCAGATCTTCGCCTCCGACCCCACGCCGCTGGCCACCCGGTTCCGGCAGCGGTACGAGGAGCGGTACAAGGAGCCGTTCGACCCCATCGTCTGGCGCAACGCGGACGTGCTCTACATCTTCAAGCGCGCGGTGGAGACCAGCGGCTCGCTCGACCCTGCGGTGCTCAAGGACGCGGTCCGCAAGGTGAAGTTCGACGGCGTGTTCGGCACCACGCGGGTGGGGGGCAAGAGCTACTACGGCATCGACGCCCAGTTCCTGTTCCCCATGCCCCTCACCACCTACGACGCGAAGGCGAAGAAGCTGGTGGAGCTCTACCGGGGCGAGGCGCCGGCCGGCTACTAACGACTCTCGCAGAATAAATTAGGGGATTTCACGGGTACGATCTCATGCTGA
>JBBIOF010000148.1:0-6302 GCA_037443505.1 Candidatus Rokuibacteriota bacterium | reverse complement strand
GACGTGCGCCGGCGAGCCGCCGCGGGCGACGGCGCGGAGCGAGCCGTCGGGCTGGAGCAGCCAGAGCACGCTCGACCGCACGCGGAAGAGGGGCACGACCGCCTCGACGATCCGCTCGCCCACCGCCGCCACGTCCCGTCCCTCGGTGAGCCGGTGGGCGACCTCGGCCAGGGCCTCCGCCTCCAGGCGGCGCCGCTCGGCCACCTCGTACAGGCGGGCGTTCTCCAGGGCGACGGCCCCGTGGTCCGCGAAGGCCTGGGCCAGGCGGATCGCCTCGTCGTCGAAGACGCGGCCGGCCCGGTCGCCGACGCCCAGGGCGCCGATGGGCCGGTCGTGGACCAGGAAGGGCACGGCCAGGACGGCGCGGTAGTCGGATCCCTCGAGCGAGGCGCGGATCTCCGGCGAGAACGACAGGCGGGGATCGGCGAGCGCGTCCGGTGTGGTGACCGGCGCCCGCCCGGCAACCGCGAGCCCGGCGGCGCCCGTGCCCCGCGGCAGGACCGGAGCCCACCGGAACATCGATCCGGGCCGCTGCGCAGTCGCCACGGTGACGAGCCCGCCCGTCTCCGGGTCGATCCGGTACACGGCGGACGACAGGACGCCCAGCAGGGACAGCACGCTCTGGGCGATGCGCCGCGCCACCACCTGCACGTCCAGGGTCTGGGAGACGAGCCGGCCCAGGTCGGCGAGCGCCTCCGCGCTGCGCCGGCGCGCATCGGTCTCGGTGAGGAGGCGCGCGTTGCGGATCGCGGCCGCTGCCTGGGTCGCCAGGGCATCGAGCACCTCGTGGTCGTCGTCCTGGAAGCGCAGGGCCCCGGCGCCGTAGAGCGCCAGCACGCCCAGCAGGCCCTCCTGGAAGACGACGGGGATGCCGGAGAAGCTGGTGAGACCGTGCCGCCGGAACCAGTCGAGGGGCCCCGGCGGGGGCGAGGCGGCGTGGACGTCGGACACGTCGATGGGACGGCGGTAGAGCGCGATGCGACCCACCGCCTGGTCGCCGAAGCGCACGGGCGCCGGGTCGAGGTCGTCCGCCAGCCCCGGGTCGGAGAACGCCCGCGCCGAGAGCGCGCCGGCCGCCTCGTCCGCCACCCACAGCGCCGCGGCCGTGGCTCCCAGGAGGCCGCACGCCGACCGCGCGATCACGGCCAGCGCCGTGTCGAGGTCGCAGGAGGACGCGACGACGTGGCTCACCCGCACCAGCGCTCGCAGCCGCTCGACTTTGTCCTCCCGGGCGGCGGACGGCGCCACGGGGCGGCCTAGCGGGGCGGCAAGTCGAGCGCCTCCGCGCCCCCCGGCCGCGTGCCCTCGATGAGCGCCAGCAGCCGCGCGGGGCTGACCGGGGTCTCGCGGATCCGGATCCCGAGGGGTGCCAGCGCGTCCTCGACCGCGTTGGCGATGGCGGCGGGCGGGGAGATGGCGCCTCCCTCGCCCAGTCCCTTGGCGCCCAGCGGGTTGCGGGGGGACGGGTACTCGAGGTGCACCGTCTCGATGGCCGGCAGCTCGGCGGCGGTGGGCACGAGGTAGTCCATCAGGCTCCCGGTGAGGAGCTGGCCACTGTCGTCGTAGACCATCTCCTCGAACAGGGCCCCGCCCACGCCCTGGGCCACGCCCCCGTGCACCTGGCCCTCCACGATCACCGGGTTGATGACCTTGCCGCAGTCGTGGGCCACCACGTACCGGAGCAGGCGCACGTGCCCGGTACCCGGGTCCACCTCCACCTGGGCGACGTGGACCGCGCTCGCGTAGGTGACCGTCGGCACGTGGTGGTAGGCGCTGGCCTCGAAGTCCGGCGGGGCCACCCCGGGCCGTGCGAAGGTGGGGAGCGCTGCCTGGACCACGCGCGCCAGGGGGATGGCCGAGTCGGGGGCGCCCCGGACGAAGACGCGGCCGTCCTCGACCTCGATGTCCTCCGGTGCGGCCTCCAGCAGGGCGGCGGCTGCCCGCGCGACCTTGCCCCGCACCTCGCGGCAGGCGTCGGCGATGGAACTGCCCGCCGTGACCGCGCTCCGGCTGGCGAAGGTGCCGATGCCGAACGGGACGGCGGCGGTGTCCCCGCCCACCACCGTGACCCAGTCGAGGGGCACGCCCAGCGCGTCCGCCGCCACCTGGGCGAGGCTCGTCTCGTGGCCCTGGCCGGAGCTCACCGCGCCCGTGGCCACGACCACGCGGCCGGCCAGGTCGAGCTTCACCGTGGCGCCCTCGTAGGGGCCGATGGCGGTACCCTCCACGTAGCCCGAGATCCCGATGCCGCGCCAGACGCCGCGCGCCCGCAGCCGCTCCTGCTCCCGGCGGAACTCGTCGTAACCGGCTGCCTGGAGGGCGGCCTCCAGCACCCCGCGGAAGTCGCCGCTGTCGTAAACCAGGGGGTTGCCGTCGCGGTAGGGCATGCCCAGGTCCCACGGCAGCTCGTTGGCGCGGAGGTAGTTCCGGCGCCGCACCTCCGCCGGGTCCAGGCGAAGCTCGCGCGCCAGGCAATCCACCGCGCGGTCCATGGCGAAGACAGTCTCCGGCCGGCCGGCGCCGCGGTAGGGGGCGTTGGGCGTCTTGTTGGTCACGACCGCCTGGACCTCCACCCACATGTCGCGGATCCGGTGGGGCCCGACCAGGTGCGCCACGGTGTTGTAGGGCAGCACGATGCCCCACACGTTGTAGGCGCCCAGGTCGAGCCAGATGCGGTCGCGGACGCCCAGGATGACGCCGTCGCGGGTGGCGGCCAGGGAGATCCGGTGGATCTGGTGGCGGGCGTGCGCCGCGCCCGCCATGTGCTCCCGCCGGTCCTCGATCCACTTCACCGGGCGCCCCAGGACCATGGCCGCGATGGGGACCAGGGCGTCCTCGGCGTACCCGGAGGCCTTCGTCCCGAAGCCGCCCCCGAGGTCGGGCGCGATGACGCGGATCCGGTGGGGCGGGAGCTCGAGGGCGGTGGCCAGGCCCTGCTGGACGAAGTGCGGGACCTGGGTGCTGTTCCAGGTGGTGAGCGAGCCGTCGCGGCGGTCCCACGCGGCCACGACGCCGCGGGTCTCGATGGGCATCCCCACGTAGCGCTGGATCTGGAAGGTTTCGGTCAGCACCAGGTCGGCCCGGGCGAACGCGCCGTCGGGATCGCCGATCGCGTGGGTGAACGCCAGGGCGACGTTCGTGCCCCAGTCGGGGTGCAGCAGGGGCGCCCCCGGCTCCGCCGCGGCCCGCATGTCGCCCACGGGGGGCAGCGGCTCCCAGTCCACCTCGATCCGCTCCACCGCGTCCTCGGCCAGGGCGCGGCTGGTCGCCACCACCATCGCCACGATCTCGCCCACGTGCCGTGCGCGGTCCTTGCAGAGCGCGTACTGGGGCGCCTGGCGGATGTCCACGCGGATGGCGGCGGCCAGTCCCGGCGGCACGGCACCGAACAGGGGCAGCGGCTTCATCCACCGCGCCAGGTCGCGGAAGGTGAACACCGCCACAACGCCCGGCATCGCGGCCGCGGCGTCGGTGCGCACGGCGCGGATCAGGGCGTGGGCGTGGGGGGAGCGCAGGAAGGCCGCATGCAGGAGGCCCGGGAGCGTGACGTCGTCGACGTAGCGGGCCTCGCCACGGAGGAAGCGCGGGTCCTCGCGACGCCGGACGGCGGCGCCGAGGTACTTCGCGCCCACCTCAGCCCTGGCGCTTGCGCAGGGGCAGGAAGCGGTCCAGCCAGGGGGCGACCACGGCCAGGAAGAGCCCGGGGAGGGCGACGCCGGTGATGGTGCCCAGGATGGCGAGGAAGACCAGGGCGACCAGGTTGATGTACGCGTCCAGGACGAAGCTCATGCCGGCTCGACCTCGAGGATCATCTCGATCTCCACGGGAATGTTCATGGGGAGCTCGGCCATCCCCACCGCGGACCGGGCGTGCTTGCCGATGGCCTCCCCGAACACCTCCACCATGAGGTCGGAGAAGCCGTTGATCACCTTCGGCTGGTCGCCGAAGCCCTCGGCGGAGTTCACCATGCCGAGGACCTTCACGACGCGCCTGACCCGGTCCAGGCTGCCCACCGCCGCCCGGACGGTGGCCAGCAGGGAGAGCCCCACCTCGCGAGCCACCTGGTAACCCTGCTCGACCGTGAGGTCCCGGCCGACCTTGCCCCGCGCCGACGGCTTGCCGTCGCTCCGCAGGGGCCCGTGGCCCGAAACGAAGAGCAGGTTCCCCACCCGCACCGCGCCCACGTAATTCGCGACCGGCGTCGCGGGCGTGGGCAGCGTGATGTTCCTCTCCTTCAGCCGGGCTTCCGCGCCCATCGGCAGCGTGACCTCCTCCAGAGGATTGAGCGGAGCCGGGCCATTCTGCCACAGGACCCCACGGATCCGCCAGTTTGGCCCGACCTGGAGCGGGTGCTGGTCACCGGCGCCGCCGGGGTGTGCTGATCGGCCTGCTCCGGCGCGGACCACGCCAGTGCGGTTCCGCACTGCAGAATAGTCTCCGAGCTCGGCGGAAATGCATCGTGAAAACCGAGTGATGATCCTGTTGATAATTCCGTTCCACGAAACACGAGCATTCCGCCTATTGCGGCCCTCCCGGGACCCTGGTAGCATCCGGCCGCTACAGCGAGCGAAGAGGGCTGACCGACGTCATGACGCAGATGATCGCCCAGCGGATGCGGCGCGACCTGGAGCGCGAGACCGCTTCCTGGGGGCCCCTGATCCGCGAGGCGGGCATCAGGCCCGAGTAGCGTGGGCCCGCGGCCGCGGACGCCGGCGACCCGCGCCAACGCCGTGCAGAAGGTCTGCGCGGTGCTGCGCGTCCTGGCGGCGCGGGCGCCGGCGCGACTGACGGACATCGCGAGGGGGGCCGGGATCTCCAAGGTGACGGCGCTGCGCATCCTCGACACGCTGGTCGCCGAGCGGTTCGTCGAGCGGGCCGCGGTCGGCAAGGCCTACGCGCTCGGCGTGGAGACGACGGCCATGGCCGCGCGCGCGCTGGGCCCGGCGGGGATCCTGGCCCGGCTCGCGCAGCCCGCCCTGCTGCGGCTGGCAGCCGACTCCGGCGACACCGCGCTCCTCGCCGTGCGGAGCGGCGCCGAGGCGGTCTACATCGGCCGCGAGACCGGCGACTTCCCCGTGCAGCCGAACGTCCTCCAGGTCGGCAGCCGTCGGCCGCTCGGCGTCGGTGCGGCGGGGCTCGCGCTCCTCGCCTGGCTGCCGGACGCGGAGATCGACGCGGTCCTGCAGGTCGTGGCGCCGCGCCTGGCCGAGCTGCCGTCGCTGTCGGAGCCGGCGGTCCGGGCGAAGATCGCGGAGGCGCGCGACCAGGGCTACACCGTCCTGGTCGATACCTCCTACTACGGAATGGGAGGCGTGGGCGTTCCGATCCGAGGCGGGTCGGGCCAGATCCTCGGCGCGCTGAGCATCGCGGCCCTGAGCGAGCGCATCCGCAGCCGCGAGCAGGCGCTGGCCGCGATGCTCCGGCGGGAGGTCGAGCAGCTGATGGCCACCTTGACGCCGGAGACCGGCGGCCGTGCCGTCGCGACCCAGGGTGCCGGGAGGGCCGTCGGGTGATCACCCTGGGGCGGCGCGCGCGGATCACCGGGGTGGGGGACACGCCGTTCGGGGAGCTGCCGGGCTCGAGCGTGCTGGGGCTGCACGCGGAGGCGGCCGCGGCGGCGCTGGCCGACGCGGGGCTCGGGCTGGGGGACATCGACGGCGTGCTGTGCGGCTACAGCCTGGTGGAGCCGCACCTGATGATGAGCTCGGTGGTGGCGGAGTACCTGGGGATCCGGCCGGCCTACTCTGCGGCCATCCAGCTGGGCGGGGCCACGGGGTGCGCCATGGTGATGCTGGCGGCGCTGCTGGTGGAGAGCGGGCGGTGCCGGCACGTGCTGGCAGTCGCGGGGGACAACCGGGTGACGGGGATGTCCCGTGACGGGGCGGTGGCGGCGCTGGCGCGGGTGGGGCACCCGCAGTTCGAGGTGCCGTACGGGCCCACGGTGCCCGCGTACTACGGGCTGGTGGCGAGCCGGTACCTGCACGAGTACGGGGCGACGCCGGAGCACCTGGCGCACGTGGCGGTGACGATGCGGCGGCACGCGGGCCGCCATCCCGGCGCGCACATGCGGGAGCCGATCACGGTGGCGGACGTGCTGGCGTCGCGGCCGATCGCCACGCCGCTGCGGCTGCTGGACTGCTGCCTGGTGTCGGACGGGGCGGTGGCGGTGGTGGTGAGCGCGGCGGAGGCGGCCGCGGGGACGCGTGACGGGCGGGTGGCGGTGATCGGGGCGGGGCAGGGGCACACGCACGAGCACGTGAGCCAGGCGCCGAGCCTCACGGAATTCGGCTGCCACGACGCGG
>JBBIOF010000147.1:0-6312 GCA_037443505.1 Candidatus Rokuibacteriota bacterium | reverse complement strand
ATGAGATCGTACCCGTGAAATCCCCTAATTTATTCTGCGAGAGTCATTAGCGCGCCGGGGGCGCCACCCGGGCGGCGCTGCGGCGGGCGGCCCGCTGCGAGGCCAGCACGGCGAGGAAGCAGCCCGCGCCCAGCGCGTCCGTGACCGCGCCGGGGAAGATCAGCAGGAACGCGCCCACCAGGAGCAGCGCGCGCTCCCACGTGCGCGCCGGCGCCAGGAGGTAGCCGATGACGCCGGCACCCAGCATGAGGATGCCGAGCCCCGCGGCGGCCGTGCGGACGATCACGTGCAGCGGCCCGGCGCCCACCAGCAGGAGCGCGGGATCGTAGGCGAAGCTGAACGGGATGACGAAGCCCGACAGCGCCAGCGCCATGGCCTTCCACTGGGTCTCCCACACGTCGGCCCCGGCGATGGAGGACGTGGCGTACGTGGAGATCGCCGTGGGCGGCGTGAGGTCGGCCAGGATGCCGAAGTAGAAGACGAACATGTGGGCCACCAGCGTGGGGACGCCCAGCTGCACCAGGGCGGGCGCCGCCATGATGGACGTGATGATGTACGTGGCCGAGGTGGGCAGCCCCGTGCCGAGCACCAGGGCGGCGATCATCGTGAGCACCAGCGTGGCGAGCAGGTTGCCCCCGGAGACGCCGAGGATGCCCGACGCCAGCTTGAGGCCGAGCCCGGTGATGGACACCACGCCGACCACGATGCCCACGGTGGCGCAGGCCAGGGCCACCGGCATCGCGTTCTGGGCGCCGTCCACCAGCACCGCCAGCGCCTGTCGCGGCCCGATGCGCGTCGAGCGCCGGAGGAAGCTCACCGCCACGGCCACCAGCAGCCCCCAGAAGCCCGCGAAGAGGGCAGACCGCCCCTCCACCAGGAAGTAGACGAGCACCGCGGGGCCGGCCAGCAGGTGCGCGTCCCGCCGGAGCACCGCGCCCAGGCGCGGCAGCTCGGCGCGGGGCAGCACGGGGATCCCCAGGCGCGCGGCCTCCAGGTGCACCATCACGCCCACGGCCACGAAGTACAGGACACCAGGAATGGCGGCCGCCAGCGCGATCCGGCCGTAGGGGACGCCCAGCGTCTCGGCCATGATGAAGGCGGCCGCTCCCATCACGGGCGGGATGAGCTGGCCGCCCATGGACGCCGTGGCCTCCACGCCGGCGGCGAAGGCCGGGCGGTAACCGGCGCGGGTCATGAGGGGGATGGTGAAGCTGCCGGTGGTCACGGCGTTGGCGATGGCGCTGCCGTTGACGGTGCCGAAGAGCCCGCTGGAGATCACGGCCACCTTGCCGGCCCCGCCGCGGGTGGAGCCCGCCACCGCCAGCGCCAGGTCGGTGAAGAACGCCAGCAGCCCGCCGCGCGCCATCACGGCGCCGAATACGACGAACAGGAAGATGAAGGTCGCGGACACCAGCGTGGGGATGCCGAACACGCCGTCCGTGGTGAGCATCTGCTGGTCGACGAGCCTCCGAAAGGTCACGCCCCCGTGGGCGAGGAAGCCCGGCAGCCAGGGGCCCGCGAAGGCATAGGCGATGAAGAGCACCGCCAGCACGGGGAGGGCGGGCCCGAGGTGGCGGCGCGAGACCTCCAGCAGGAGCAACCCCAGGAGCACGCCCACCGCGACGTCGATGCTCCTCGGCTCGTCCACCATGGGCATGCGGGTCACCAGGCGCCCGTTGTGGACGACGTAGTGGGCGCCAGAGGCCAGCGCCAGCAGCGCCAGGATCCCGTCCACGATCCGGCGGGCGGGCCGGGGCCCGGCCCGCCCGGTCGCGGTCAGGAACCCGAGGGCCACCGCGAAGGCCACGTGCAGGGGAAGCTGGATCAGCAGGTCGAACAGCCCGGCGTACGCCGTGTAGAGCTGGAAGAGCGACCACGCCACCGCCAGCCAGACGCGCGGGGACCGGAGGTCAGGCATCGCGACGCGGCCGTTCTCCAGGGTCCGGTCCGCCGCTATCGCATCCACCCCTTCTCGCGGAAGTAGCGCTCGGCGCCCGGGTGGAGCGGGATGCCCACCTCCTCCGGCCGCCAGGCGGTTTTCGGGTCGAACTCCGCGAGGCCTGCGTGGCCGCGCACCAGCGCGTCCTTGTTCTCGCAGATCGTCCGCGTGACCGTGTAGGCGACGGGCTCCGGCAGGCTCGTGTTGGTGATGAGCACGGTGGGGAAGCCCACCGTCTTCACCGGCTGCGCCTGGTTCTTGAAGGTGTCGGCCGGCATGGTCGCGGGCTTGTAGCCCAGCGCGCCGAGCCCCTTGATGCGCTCGGGCTCGAGCTCCAGGAACTTCACGTCGGAGAAGGTGGTGATCTCGGTGACCGACGGGTGCTTTGGCGTGACCACCGCCACCAGCAGGTCGGCCCGGCCGTCCTTGAACGCGTCCACGATGATGTTGTAGTTCGCGTGGGTGTCGGAGCCGCCCCAGGCCTTGAGGTCCGCGTAGGACAGGCCGTACTCGCGCAGCACCTGGCGGGCGGCGAACTCCCCCAGGGAGCCCACCGGCTGCGAGTAGAGCCGGACACCGAGCTTCCGCTCCTTGATGTCCTTCACGGAGTTGATGTTCAGGCGCCGGGCGGCGATCACCGCCAGGTAGTAGGAGTCGAGCCCGCCCACCAGTCCGCGCAGGTTTTCGAGCCGCGCGTCGTACGCTTCCCTTCCCTCCATCGCCCACCGGTTTGTGATGGTGAAGGACAGGCCGAGGGGCGTCTCGTTCCGGGCCACCAGCTTGGCGTTGCCCACGCCGCCCGAGAAGGGCTTGACGTCCACGTTGGACCCGGGGGGCAGGGCCTTTCGCAGGAGGTCCGCCATCGTGGCGCCGTAGACGTACCAGGCGCTGCCCTGTGAGAGCGTCGCGAAGGCGAGGCTCACGGGTTGCTGGGCCCGGGCGGTCCCGGCACCGCCCGGGAACAGGGTCAGCAGGGGCAGCGGCCGCGGGGGCCACGGTACGACCGGTCACTTGGGCGCTCTCCTTCCGGGGCGAGCGGGCACTAACCGCCCGGGGGCCGCGAGGCCCCGCCGGCGGGCGTCACTCGAGCGCCAGCCGGACTCCCAGGGTCTTCGCCTCGTCGAGGCGGCCGCGCCGGCCGCCCGCGGTGAGCAGCGTGGCGGCGTAGGGCGAGCTGCCGCGCGCGTCCAGCCACTGCGCCAGGGGGCTCCCGGCGCTGGTGGGCGCCACGAAGTCGAGCGTGTGGCGGCCCACGGTGAAGCGCGCGCCCGCGCCGGCCAGGTCGTCGCGCCGGACGTCCTGGCCGGCCGCGCCCAGCACGGCCGCGTACCACGACCGGACCTGCGGTACGTCCATCACCGCCACCGTGACGGTGCCGATGCCCGTCACCCCGTTGGCGTGCCGCGTCTGGCGCGGCACCCGCTCCTCCCGCGGCGTCTCGTCCTGGATCAGGAACGGGGCCACCCCGCGGTGGGGCGGCTGGGGGATCGACAGCACCCACCTGAGCCGGTAGCCGTCGGGCCGCACGCGGGACAGCGGCGACGGGTCGTCGATCTTCACGCCGGCCCGTCGGAACGCGGCGGTGTCGCCCGGCAGGTCGTCCGTCTGCATGCAGAAGTCCACGAGCCCGCCGCCCCGCTGGAGCGGCTCCCACCACTTGTGGGCGGGGCTGGGCTCGTAAAAGGCGATGAGCTCGAGGTACGAGCCGTCCTGGAAGGCCACCAGCGCGTTGTGCGTGCCCACCGGGTGCCGGCCGCCGGGCACCACGGTGAAGCCCAGCTCCTCGTAGCTCCGCCGGGCGGTGTCGAGATCCCGGACCGCGATGACCAGGTGATCGATCCCCAGCAGCATCAGGCGCCTCCGGTGAGCGCGGGCGCGACCTCCTCCAGGAAGCGACGGAGCTGGCCCTTCTGGTCCCAGGAGGTCAGGCGCAGCGCGATGTGACCGAGGCCGGCATCCAGGTACGCACGGAGCTGCTCGACGCACTGCCGGGGGCTCCCGGCCACGGTCCAGCCCTCCACGAACGCGGCGCTGAAGCTCGCCGTGTAGTAGGTGTCGAGGAAGCGCTTCGACTCCTCCAGCGCGGCCTGCCGGTCCTCGTTGATGTTGATGTTGTGGTAGAGCGCGCTGCCCAGCCGCGCGGGGTCGCGCCCCTCCTCGCGGGCCATGCGCGCGATCTCCGCCCACTGGCGGCGGAACTCGTCGGGGCTCACCTTGTTGGTCATCCAGCCGTCGGCCAGGCGGGCCACCCGGCGGAACGCCCGCTTCACGACCGGGGGCGGGGCGCTGGCGCCGCCCCTCCAGGTGAGGCCCGTGGGGTTGCTGGCGATCCAGATGGGGCACGGCTGCTGCACCGGGCGCGGCTCCAGGGTCACCGCCTCGAAGGCGTAGAAGGTGCCCCGGTGGGAGACGTCCCGGCCCGCGAAGAGCTTCCGGAGGACGGCGATGCCCTCCTCCAGGCGCTCCACCCGCTCGGCGGAGCGCACGCCCATGACGGCGTGCTCCAGCGCCTGGGCCCGCGACTGCTCGTCGGGCCCGCCCAGGCACACCGCCAGCCATGACCGCCCCCCGGAGATCACGTCGAGGCTTGCCCACTGGTGGGCGAACAGCACGGGGTGGCGGTGGACGAACGTGGCCAGGCAGCCGACGCCGAGCCGGACCCGTGAGGTGGCGCCGGCCAGCGCCGACAGGAGCGTCACCGACTCCAGGCGGGGCTTGGCCAGCAGGCTGTCGCCCACCCAGACCGCGTCGAAGGCCCCCGAGGCCTCGGCGGCCACCGCGAGGTCCACGAGGTCGCGCGCCAGGATCGCCCCGAGGACGACGGCGCGGTTGGCGAGGATCAGGCCGAACGGCGAGCGGGCCACCCGGTCACCTCCCGGTGTAGCGGGGCGGGCGCTTCTCCAGGAAGGACTTCACGCCCTCCTCGTAGTCGTGCGTGGAGCGCAGCCAGGCGTACGCCTTGCGCTCCAGCTCCAGGGCCGTCTCCAGCGGGGCATCGGCGCCGCGGTTCAGGACCATCTTGAGGGTCCGGAGCGCCAGCGGGGCCCGGTCGGCCAGCTCGGCGGCCAGCGCGCCCACCGCCTCGTCGAGCCGGTCGTCGTCCACGACCTGGGTGATGAGCCCCCACGCCTCCGCACGCTCCGCGGGGACGCGCTGGCCGGTCATCATGAAGAGCTTGGCGCGCGTCATGCCGATCAGGCGCATGGCCCGCTGGGTGCCGCCGCTGCCCGGGATCATCCCCAGCCGGACCTCGGGGAACGCGAACTCGGAGCGTCGGGTGGCGATGCGGAAGTCGCAGGCCAGGGCCAGCTCGAGCCCGGCCCCCATGGTGAACCCGTCGATGGCGGCGATGACCGGCTTGCGGCACCGCTCGGCCCACGTCAGGGTGTCGCCCCACTGCTCGAGGTCGGCCGGGGCGAGCGTGAGGAACTCGGCCACGTCGCCGCCGGCGCTGAAGGCGCGGCCGCCCGCGCCCCGCACGACCACGACGCGGATCGCCTCGTCCCCGTCCAGGCCCTGGAAGATGGCGGGGAACTCGTTGCGCATGGCCACCGTCATGGTGTTCATCTTCGGCTGGCGGTCGATCCAGACGGTCGCCAGGGGCGGCCGCCGGTCCACCCTGAGAAACTCGCTCATCGGTCGATCTCCGTGTACCTGCCCTCGCGCAGCAGCCGGCGGAGGATCTTGCCGGACGCCGTCTTCGGGATCTCGGTGACGAACACCACGCGCCGTGGGCGCTTGAAGCTGGCCAGGTCGGGGCGCTCGCGGCACCAGCGGTCCAGCGCCTCGGCGGTGAGCCCCTCCCGGGCCGGGACCACGAACGCCACGACCCGCTCGCCCCACCGCTCGTCGGGCTCGCCGACGACGGCCACGTCGCGAACGTCCGGGTGGCGGGCCAGCGCCTCCTCCACCTCCACCGGGTGGATGTTCTCGCCGCCGCTGATGATCATGTCATCCACGCGGCCGGCCACCCACAGCTCGCCGTCCCCGTCGATCCACCCCATGTCGCCGGTGAAGTACCAGCCGTCACGCAGCGCCCGGGCGTCGGCGTCGGGGCGGTTCCAGTAGCCGGCGAAGGCCTCGTCCGAGTCCAGGCTCGCGATGATCTCGCCCCTGACGCCGGGCGGGACGACGTCCTCCGGCCCCACGCGGCGCTCGGCACTGGCCGTCACCACCCGCAGGGTGGCGTGGATGCCGGGGCGCCCGGCGCAGCCGGGCTTCCGGTGCGCGTCGGGGCGCACCGATAAGGTGTAGATCTCGGTGGAGCCGTAGTGGTTGAGGAAGACGCGGGGCTGGAAGGCCTGCCCGCACGCCTCGGCCTGCGCGGCCGGCATGGGCGCGGCGGCGTAGGCGAGCTTGCGCACCGACGGGTC
>JBBIOF010000146.1:0-6360 GCA_037443505.1 Candidatus Rokuibacteriota bacterium | reverse complement strand
CGGCGTCGAGGCGGCGGCCGCGCTGGCCGACCTCGTCGCGGCGCTCGGGCCGCCGCGGACGGTCTGGCTCATGCTCCCGGCGGGCGGTCCCACGGAGGGCGCCCTCCGGGAGCTGGCCGGCCTCCTCTCCGCAGGCGACGTCGTCGCCGAGGGCGGCAATTCCCACTGGAAGGAGGACCCGCGACGGGCCGCCGAGCTGGCCGCCCGCGGCATCCACTACGTGGACGTGGGCGTGAGCGGCGGCATCCGCGGCAGCCAGGAGGGCTACTGCCTCATGGCGGGGGGCGAGGCCGAGGCGGTGAAGCGCCTGGCCCCCCTCCTGGGCGACCTGGCGCAGCCCGGCGGGTGGCTCCACGTGGGCCCCGCCGGCGCCGGCCACTTCGTCAAGATGGTCCACAACGGCATCGAGTACGGGCTCATGCAGGCCTACGCCGAAGGGTTCGAGCTGCTGTCGGCCTCCGGGCACGGTCTCGACCTGGCGGCCATCGCCCGCCTCTGGACGCGCGGCAGCGTGGTGCGCTCCTGGCTGCTGGAGCTGGCCGCAGAGGCCCTGGAGGAGGACCCGCGGCTCGCCTCGCTGAAGCCCTGGGTGGAGGACTCCGGCGAGGGGCGGTGGACCGTGGAGGCGGCGGTGGAGGCGGCGGTGCCGGCGCCGGTGATCACCGCCGCGCTCTACGCCCGCTTCCGCTCCCGCCGGGACGACTCCCTCGCCGACCGGCTGCTGGCCGCCCTGCGCCGGCGATTCGGGGGCCATGACGTCCGCCGATGAGCCGTTCTCGCTGATCATCTTCGGGGCCTCCGGCGACCTGACCCGGCGCAAGCTCGTCCCGGCCCTGTTCGCGCTGTACGCCACGCGCACCCTGCCCGAGCCCTTCGCGATCCTGGCGGTCTCCCGCACGGAGCTGACCACGGACGAGTTCCGCCGGCGCATGCGCGAGGCGGTGGGAGAGTTCGGGCGCCTGGAGCCGCCCTCGGAGAACGTCTGGGAGCGGTTCGCCCGGTCGCTCGCCTACCTGCCGGGGGACCCCAAGAGTCCGGACCTGTACGCGGAGATCCGGCAGACCCTGGAGGGGATCGAACGCGAGCGGGGCGGCCCGGCCAACCGCCTCTTCTACTGCGCGACGCCGCCCAGCCTCTACGAGCCCATCGTCGAGAATCTGGGCGCCTCGGGGCTCGCCCGGAGTGCCGGCGGCTGGACGCGGATCGTCGTCGAGAAGCCCTTCGGCCGCGACCTCGGGAGCGCGCGCCACCTCAACCGCCGGCTGGCGCGGGTCTTCCGGGAGGATCAGGTCTACCGCATCGACCACTACCTGGGCAAGGAGACGGTCCAGAACCTGCTGGTCCTGCGCTTCGCCAACGGCATCTTCGAGCCCCTCTGGAACCGGAACCACGTCGCCCACGTGCAGATCACGGTGGCGGAGACCCTGGGGGTGGAGACGCGGGGCGCCTACTTCGAGGAGGCCGGCGCGCTGCGGGACATGATGCAGAACCACCTCCTCCAGCTCCTCTGCCTGATCGCCATGGAGCCGCCCGTGACCTTCGACGCCGACCCGGTGCGCGACGAGAAGAACAAGGTCATGCGGGCCATCCGCCCCATCGACCCCGCGCGGGTCGGCGAGACGGCGGTGCGCGGCCAGTACGGCCCCGGCTACGCGGACGGGCGGCCCGCCCGCGGCTACCTGGAGGAGAAGGGCGTGGCGCCGGACTCGCGGACCGAGACCTACGCCGCGCTCAAGCTTTCGGTGGACAACTGGCGGTGGGCGGGGGTGCCCTTCTACCTCAGGACCGGCAAGCGCCTGGCCCGGCGCGCCAGCGAGATCGTCATCCAGTTCCGCCGCACGCCCCACATGATCTTCCGGCGGCATCCCGAGGGGGTGGAGGCGAACCTCCTGGCCATCCGCATCCAGCCCGACGAGGGCATGGCCCTCACGGTGACCGCGAAGACGCCGGGGGCGGCGCTCCGGCTGAGCCCGGTGAGGCTGGACTTCCGGTACGGGGAGGTCTTCGGCAGCCAGCCGCCCGAGGCCTACGAGCGGCTGCTGCTCGACGCCATCCACGGCGACGCCACGCTCTTCGCGCGGTCCGACTGGGTGGAGCACGCCTGGACGGTACTGGCGCCGGTGCTGGAGGCCTGGGCCTCCGACCCGGGCGCGCCGGTGCCCCGCTACGAGGCCGGCTCCTGGGGCCCGGCGGAGGCCGACGCCTTCATCGCCCGGGACGGGTGGGCCTGGCGGAACCCCTGACGCGACCGGGACGGGCTGCTACTTCGGGGGCTGGAGCGCGCGGCTGGCGGTCAGCTCCACGTACGTGTACCACCAGCCCTCCCACAGCCGGACCTGCAGCGAGTTGCCGTTCTTCTCGTAGACCTGGGTGGTGCCCTGCGTCCCCGCCGTGGTGGTGCTCACGTGCCGCCAGCCGCTGGCCTCCAGCGTGGAGCGCATGGCGGCGACCAGGCTGGTGATCTCGATCCGTCCGCGGTAGACGAGCCGGGCCGCCTTGACCGAGGGCGACTCGATGACCGTGGAGCGGCTCTCCACCAGGGAGAGCCCCTTGGGGACCGGGATGTCCTCGAACTCGCTGCGCACCGCGCGGGTGGGCGCGCTCACGCAGCCGGCGGCCAGCAGGACGAGCGCCAGGGCGAGGCTGTGGAGCTTCCGCATGCCACGAGCGTAGCAGGCGGTCCGGCGGCCGGCCAAGAAATTCCTCGGCGCCGGCGCTCTCACGGCAGCCGGATGAAGCGGGCGAAGTCCGCGTCGACGGCGCGCGCCACCTCCGCCACCTGCTCGTGGGTCAGGTCCTCGTCGAGGATCAGCACGACGATGGCCCGCTCCCGCTTGGCCCTCCGCCCGACGTGCATGGAGGCGATGTTCACGCCCAGCCCGCCCAGCGTGCCGCCGATCCGCCCCACCATCCCCGGCCGGTCCTCGTAGGAGAGCACCAGGATGTTGCCCTCCGGGGTGAACTCGATGTTGAGGTCGCGCATCCGCACGATGCGCGGCTGGCCGTCGAAGACGGTGCCCGCGATGATCTTCCGCCCCTCCCGGGTCCGGGTGGTGAGCGTGAGGAGGCTGCCGTACCCGTGGGTCTCCTCCTCCCGGCTCACGGTGACCGCGACGCCCCGCTCCCGGGCCACCAGGTGGGCGTTCACCAGGTTCACGGGGCCCGCCATGACCGGCGCCAGGAGCCCGGCCAGCACCGCCCGGGCCAGGATCTCGGGGTCGTGCCGGGCGACGGCGCCCGCCACCGTGATCTCGACGCTGGACAGGTGCTCCGGGTCGAGCTGGACGGTGAACCGCCCCAGGCGCTCGGCCAGGGCGATGAAGGGGCGCAGCTCGGCCAGCGTGGCCGGGTCGGCCACCGGGATGTTCACGGCGAACTCCACCAGCTCGCCGTCCCGGAAGGCCACGAGCTGGCGGGCGACGTCCAGGGCGACGTTCACCTGCGCCTCGGCCGAGTTGGCCCCCAGGTGCGGCGTGACCACCACCCGCGGGTGGGTGATGAGCTTGCGGACGACGTCGCTCCGGGGCGGCTCCTCGCTCCACACGTCGATGGCGGCGCCGGCCACCTGCCCCGACTCGAGGCCCGCCAGCAGGTCCGCCTCGTCGATGATGCCGCCCCGGGCGCAGTTGACGATGCGCACGCCCGGCCGCGTCATGGCGAGCTCCCGGGCGGTCACCATGCCCAGGGTCTCCTCGGTGAGCGGCACGTGGAACGTGATGACGTCCGACTCCCGGAGCAGGGTCTCGAAGTCCACGAGCCGCGCGCCCACGTCGGTGGCCCGCGACTCCGGGATGTACGGGTCGTAGGTGAGGATCTCGGTCTCGAACGCCCGCAGGCGCGCGGCCACCCGGGAGCCCACCTTGCCCAGGCCCACCACGCCGATGGTCTTGCGGTAGAGCTCCGTCCCGTAGATGGACCGGTCCCAGGTCAGCGCCTTGAGCTGCGCGTGGGCCTCGGGGATCCGGCGGACGAGCGCCAGGAGCATGCCCACGGTGTGCTCGGCGGCGGAGACCACGTTGCCGTAGGGCGCGTTGACCACGACGATGCCGCGGCGGGAGCAGGCGTCCACGTCGATGTTGTCGATGCCCACGCCGGCCCGGCCCACGATGCGGAGGCGGGGGGCGTGCTCGAGCAGGCCGGCGGTGACGGCCGTGCCCGACCGGGTCACCAGGCCCTCGTACTCGCCCAGGCGTGCGCGGAGCGTCTCGGGGCTGGCCTTGACCAGCTCGTCCACGGTCACGCCGTGCTCGCGGAGGTAGGCCAGGCCCTCCGGAGCGATGCGATCGGTCACCAGGACCCGCACGGCTACACCTGGATGGAGTAGCCACCGTCCACGGGGATGGCGGCTCCGGTGATGAAGTCGGAGGCGGAGCTGGCGAGGAAGACCGCGATGCCCGCCAGGTCGTCGGGCACGCCCCAGCGCCCGGCCGGCGTCCGGCGGAGCACCGTATCGTGGAGGCCCGGCACGTCGCGCCGCGCCTGCTGCGTCAGCTCGGTGTCGATCCAGCCCGGGAGCACCGCGTTGACCTGGATGTTGTCGCGGGCCCAGGCCGAGGCCAGCGACCGGGTCAGCTGAACGATCCCGCCCTTGCTCGCGCCGTAGGCCGGCGCGAAGGAGGCGCCGAAGATGGACAGCATGGAGCCGATGTTGATGACCTTGCCCCCGCCCGCCGCCTTCATGGCGGGGTAGGCCGCCCGCGCCGCCAGGAACGCCGAGGTGAGGTTGGTCTCCAGCACCCGGTGCCACTCCTCGAGGCTCAGGTCCTGGGCCGGCTTCCGGATGTTGATGCCGGCGTTGTTGACCAGCACGTCGAGCCGGCCCCAGCGCTCGGTGGTGGCCCGGACCAGGGCGGCGACCGACGCCTCCTGCGTCACGTCCACCTCCACGGCGACCGCCTCGCCCCCCAGGCGCTCCAGCTCGGTCACCGCGGCCCGGGACTTCTCGCGGTTCCGCGCGGCCACCACGATGCGCGCGCCCGCCCGCGCCAGTCCCCGGGCCATCCCGAGCCCGATGCCTCCGTTGCCTCCCGTGACCACGGCGACCTTTCCCTTGAGATCGAACACTGGCTCCCCCCTCTCTCCCGGCGGACGGCGTGTAAGTGTTACACGCGCGACGTCACCGTTGAACCTTTTTCACGGTGGCTCGCCGCCGGATCCAACGCAAGTCCGCACCGCTTCGGGACGACGGTCTCTGGCACGTGGCCTGCAGACTCGCCGGGAAATCATGAGCGGAGCGGGACGGCTCGTGGCTCACACGCACCTCTGGGGCGTGATCCTCGGCGGCGGTATCGGCGCCCGGCGCGCCGCTCCGGGCGCGCGCACCTGCACGCCGGTCGCACGCGCCGAGATGTTCCGGCAGGCCGTCGAGCGGGCCGCCCGCCTCATCGACACCGGTCGTCTGGTGGCCGTGCTCTCCAGGGACCATTCCGCATCCTACGACATCGCCCTGGCGGGGCTGCCGCCGATCGTGCGGGTGGTCCAGCCGCTCTACCGGGGCAGCGCTCCGGAGATCTTCCTTCCGGTCCTCAAGATCGCGCACCAGGACCCCGACTCCACCGTGGTCATCCTGCCGGGCGATCGCCTGGTGGACGGCGAGGCCCACCTGATGACCAGCGTCGCCAGGGCCGTGCAGGCCGTCGGCGTCCGCCCCGACCTGCCGCTGGTGATCGGAGCCCACCCCTCGGCCCCTGACGCCGCCGCCTGGATCGAGCCCGGCGGGCCCGTGGAGGGGCTCGAATCGTACGGCGTCCGCGCCGTCCGGCGGTTCCTGCGCCGTCCGTCGGGAGCCGAGCTGGCCGCTCTCCGGGAGGGCGACGGGCTGGTCAACACGCACGTGGTCATCGCCCGGGCCCGGGTCCTGCTCCGGCTCGGCCGGCGTTACCTGCCGGACGTGCTCGAGACCTTCGAGCCGCTGGCCGGCGCCTTCGGCGCGCCGGAGGAGTCCCTGCTCTGCGAGGCGGTGTACGAGCAGATGCCCTACGCCAACGTCTCGCACGCCCTCTTCGTGCGCGCGCAGCACATGGCGGTGCTCCCGGTGGCGCACGTCAGGATGTGGGGCGAGGCACTGCGCTCCACGGCGGGCAGCGCCGCGTCCTGAGGTACTCGGGGGCTCCGGGGCCCCTCAAGTGGTCAGGCGGCCGGGAGCGTCAGCCGGATCTCCACCCCCCCTTCCGGGGGCGTGGCCAGCGCCAGGGCACCGCCGTGCAGCCGGGCCACGCGGTCCGCCGTCGCCAGCCCCACGCCCGTCCGGCCTGGGCCGGGGGAGCCCGAGAGCCGCAGGGCCACCTTCGGGCTGGTGCTCCGGAGGGCCGGCCCCCAGTCCCGCACCACCAGGGCCACGGTGCCGGGCCCGGGGAGGGC
>JBBIOF010000145.1:0-6385 GCA_037443505.1 Candidatus Rokuibacteriota bacterium | reverse complement strand
CGACGACGCAGAAGGTGGCGTCGGGGTCGAGCCGGCGCGCGGCGAGCAGCTTGACGAGCACGGCCAGCGTCGCGACGCCGGTGGGGCCGGCCCAGATGCCTTCGGTGCGTGCCAGCCGTCGCTGGGCCTCCAGGATCTCCTCGTCCTCGGCATCGCCGGCCACGCCGCCCTGCTCGCGCAGGATCCGCAGCACCCACTCGCCCTTGCGCTCGGGGTTGCCGCACGCCAGGCCCTCCGCCACCGTGTAGCCGATCTTCTGGGGCTCCAGCCGCCCGCCGGCCCGGAACGCGCGCGCGATGGGGTTGGACCGGGCCGCCTGCGCCGCCACCATCAGCGGCAGCCGCTCGATCCAGCCGGCGTCGCGCATCTCCCGGAACCCGCGGGCGGCCGCGATGAACACCTCTCCCACGGCGACGGGGACCACCAGCACGTCGGGCGCCCGCCAGCCCGACTGCTCGGCGATCTCGTAGGCGATGGTCTTCTTGCCCTCCTGCTTCCAGGCGTTGCGCGAGGCGCCGCAGTCGAAGAAGAGCCGCTCCTCCACGAGCCGGTCCCACAGGCCGATCAGGTCGTCGTACACGCCCCGATAGAGGATCAGGTCGGAGGCCGTGGACGCCATGTGGAGCAGCTTGGGCGCCGAGGCCCGCTCGTAGGCGAACACGAAGGAGCGGAGGCCAGCCCGGGCCGAGTAGGCGGCGATGGAGGAGCCGGCGTTGCCGGTGCTCACCACGGACGTGGCCCGGAACCCGAACTGGAGCGCGGCGCCCACCGCGGTGGCCGAGGTCCGGTCCTTCACGGTGCCGGTGGGGTTCGTGCCCTCGAACTTCACCAGCAGCCGCCGCACGCCGAGGTCGCGGGCCAGCCGCGGGCAGTCGAGCAGGGGCGTGCCACCCTCGCCGAGCGTCACCCGGTGGGCCGGGTCCGCGATGGGCAGCACCGGCGCGTACCGCCAGAGCCCCGTGCCCTGGAGGAGCCCCGGCCCGCGCCGGCGCAGGACGTCGAGGTCGTACCGGAACTCGAGGAGCCCCCCGCAGCCGTCGCACTGGAGCCGGTACGCCGGCGGCTGGACGGCGCCGCAGTCGATGCAGGCGAGGTGAAGGGCCAGCGACTCGGTCATCGGGCGCCGAAGCGCTCCCGGATCACCGCCAGGATCTCCTCCACCCGGTGGCGGAGGGTGTGCTCGGCCAGCGCGCGCCGGCGCGCGTTGTCGCCGATGCTCCGGGCCTCGTCGGGATGCGCCAGATAGTGGTCCAGGTGCCGCCTCAGCTCGGCCAGGTCACGGTAGGCGATCACCTCCTCGCCGGGCTTGAAGAGCGCCGTCAGGTCCTGCTTGAGGTCCACCACCTGGGCGGCGCCGGCCGCGGCGAGCTCGAAGGTGCGGGTGTTCACGCCAACGATGTCGTTCATGGGGTGGTGCTGGTTGAGCGACAGGGTGGAGCCGGAGTAGACGCAGAGCTTCGCCCGCCCGAAGACCGGCCCGCCCGCCACCAGGCGCCGGACGGCGGGGTCGCGCGCCTGGCGCCACCCGGCGCCCCACAGCCGCAGGGGGTAGCCGGCGAGCTCCCTGACGAACCGCTCCCGGTAGGGATAGCGGCTGCCCACGAACGACAGGGCGGCGCCGAAGCGCGCGCGCTCCTCGTCGGTGAGCGCGACCGGGTGGTGGACGCCCGGCGCGCAGTACATGGGCAGGTAGTGCAGGTTCCGGAGGCCCGCCTGCTCGAGGGTGCGGAGCGCGTAGCGCTCCTTGGTGAAGAACAGGTCGTAGGCCTCGATGCACTCGAACGGGATCATCCAGAGCGGGTTGTCGGGGAAGAAGTTGAGGACCAGCGCGCCGCGGGCGCGGAGCCGGGCGATGGCCGCCGGGGTGATGGGCCCGCCCTTGACGACGAGGACCACGTCGGGGCGCCAGCGCGCGGCGGCGCGGCCCAGGGCGGAGAGGATCCAGCGCTGGTAGATCGCCTTGGTGGGCCGGTTCTTGTAGAGCGCGTTGCTGCGGCGGTAGCCGAAGGTGCGGACCTCGTGGCCGAGCGCCGCCAGCTCCTCGGCGAAGTCCATCCCCATGTACCCCGGCCGGTGGTCGGGGAGGACGATCAGCCAGCGCATGCGCCGTAGCCTAGCACACGGGTCCGGGCCGTCCGGCCTCGCGGGACGCGGACGGAGCCCGGCTCACGCGACGGCGGAGGCGATCTCCTGGCGGAAGCGGACCGCGAAGAGGGGGTCGAACAGCGCCGCGGTGGCCACGAGGACGGCGTCGGCGCCCTGGTGCAGGAGGTACCGGGCGCGCTCCACGGTGGAGATGCCGCCCACCGCGAGGACCGCGTGCTCCCAGGCGCCCGCCCTCCGCCAGGCGAGCATCTCCTCCACCTGGCGGGACGCCACGGGGAAGGTCCCGGCGCCCACGACGTCGGCCCACTCCCGCCCCGCACCCTCGAAGGCGGCGTTGCCCTCCTCGTCCACCACCCGGCGGGGGATCGAGTGGACGAGCACGAAGCCGCTGGCCCACGGCGCCAGCTTGGTGGCCGTCTCGTGGAGCAGCCGCGGCGTGCGGAAGATGCCCAGCTTGGCCAGGACGGGCACGGGCACGCTGGTCCGCACCCGGTAGAGGATCTGGGCCGCCAGGGGGATGTGCTCGTACACCATCCGTCCCGGGTCCCCGAAGGGGTTGGGGACGGCGAGCTGGACCTCGACCGCGTCGGCGCCCGCCTCCGCCGCCCACACCGCGCACCGGGCGTAATCGGCCACGAAGGCGTCGGGCCCGGCGCCCGGGTCGGCGGTCCCCACGACGCTGGCGATGAGGACCTGGCCCTCACCGAGGCGCTCCCGGGCCCGGCGCATGTCCTTGCGCCAGACCTCCGGCTCCATGGAGGGAAATCCCAGGGACACGGCCAGGGTGCCGCTGCCGTTGGCGCCGCCGCGGCGGGTGGTGACGGCAAAGTGGTCGCGGTTCTCCACGGCGCGGATGTTCGGCAGGCTGAAGGCCGGATGGGGCCGGGACCGGACGGTCGCGTAGGTCAGCACGTCGAAGCCGAGACGCGCGTATGCCTCGACCCAGCGGGAGTTGAGGAGCGGACCCGCCGCGATGCCGACCGGGGAGTTCAGCCGGTGTCCGAGAAGCCAGCCCCCGGGGCCTGGCGGCAACCGCCTGACTCGTGGAAGGGCGGGGGCATGGGCGTAATTCCAGGCGTAAGACCGATCGACCCGATAGATCGCTCGAGAAATCGGCTCACCACTCCTTGTCCTGGCGAGGTAGCCCTGAGGGCCCAGTATATCAGATACTTAGCCGTCGTGCCGCCCGCAGTCGCACCGGGGGCTCGCCGGGGAAGCCATTGACGGCGCGCCCTTAGCAGGCACCCGGCGAAGCGCTTCCCCGACCAGGGCGGGGCTCAGCCCCTGGCAGGCCAGGACGCCGGTCACCGCGAGCAGGCCGCCGACGAGCTGGAGCGCAGTCAGGCGCTCGTCCAGGACGAGCCAGGCGAGCAGGACGCCGAACACCGGGACCAGGTTGCTGAACACGGCGGTCCGACCGGCGCCGACCCGGCGGATTGCGACGTTCCACCAGAGGAACGAGAGCACGGTCCCGGCGAGCGTGAGGTAGCCCAGGGCGAGCCAGGACACGCCCGGCGCCTGCGGCAGCGCCCGCCAGGGCCGCTCGAGGAGCGCGAAGGGAACGAGGAGCACGGTGCCGACCGCCATCCCGGCCGCGAGGGAGCCGGCGGCGGACAGGCGCTGCATCGCCACCCTGGACACGAACGAGTAGACGCCCCAGGCGGCGCCCCCCAGGAGGAACAGGAGGTCGCCGAGCAGCACCCGCGAGTCCCCGCCGGCCAGGAGGCGCTCGGGCCGCACCACCAGGAGAACTCCCACCAGGCACAGAGCGATCCCCACCACCTGGCCGCGGGTCACCGGCTCGCGCCCCAGGCGCGAGGCCACCAGCAGCGTCCAGATCGGGCTCGTGGTCGGCGGGATGATGGAGCCGTGCGCCGCGGGCGCGAGGAGCAGCGCGAAGAAGAAGAGCAGGTGGTTCAGGAACGTCCCCAGCACGCCGAGCCAGAGGAGCGCCCACAGGTCGCGCGGTCGGAGCGCGCGCGGGTCGGGCAGCGACCGCCAGAACAGGAGGGCCAGCGCCAGCGTCGCGGCGCCGTAGCGGAGGACGCCCGTGGTCAGGGGCGGGATGCCCGCGATCACGAGCTTGCCGGCCACCGGTGTGCCGCCCCAGAAGACCGTCGTCAGCAGGATCAGCAGGTAGACGCGCGCCAGCGGGTGGCGGGAAGCCTCCGGAGCGCCCATCGGGGTATTATCATGCACCTCACCCGAGGAAAGGAGGCCGCCCCATGCCGGTCATGCAGGGATTCCACACGCTCGCGAGCCTGCCCCTGGAGACCGTCACGGAGAAGATCAGCCGGCGCGTGCTCGCCGGGGACCGGGAGATGGTGGTGTGGTGGTCCATGAAGGCGGGGGCCCACGCCGCCGCCCATCGCCACCCCCACGAGCAGGTCTTCTGGATGCTGTCGGGGCGGATGGAGTTCCGGCTGGGCGACGAGCGGCGCACCTGCGTCGCCGGGGACGTCGGCCTCATCCCCGGCGGCGTGGAGCACGAGGCGTGGTTCCCGGAGGATACCGAGGTGGTGGACATCTTCTCGCCGCCGCGGGAGGACTTCCTGGCCGGCGGCATCCCGGCGTACATGCGCAAGGGGTAGACGGGGAAAGGGGGGCTGGTGGAGGACAGGGGCGCGGTGCTCGTCGGCTCCGACGCCTCGGGCCTCGAGTGCACCGGTCGCCCTGCTCCACGCGTTGGGATAAGATCGGTCCACATGGCCGAAGGCTTCACGCCCGCCGAGCGCGCCGCCCTCGCGCCGTACTTCACCGATCTCGACGGCCCCGTCTTCGCCCTGACCGGCCTTCCCGAGGTGGTGAAGGGGGCGCTCTTCGCGCGCTACTCGCGCTCATCGAAGTCCCTGCGCCGGCTCTTCCTGGACGAGTTCCTGCCGGCCGGCGGGCCCGCGGGGGCGGCCGAGGAGCGCGCGCCGGGGACGGAGCGCGCCGAGCGGCTCTACGAGCGTGTCTTCGTGGAGTACGGCGACGACTCCGTGGCCCAGCTGGGGGGAGCGCACCTGGCCTGCGAGGGGGCCTCCAACATCCTGACGAAGGTCCTCGAGTGGGGCCGGCTCATGGCCTACCTGGAGCAGTCCACTCGCTACGTCCCCTACGACGACCGCCCGGGCGGCCGCTGGCGCTACCACGTGCCGGCCGAGCTCGAGGGGGCGCTGCGGGAACGGTACGTGGCCACGCTCGACCGCGCCTTTGAGACCTACAGCGCCTGGCTGCCCCGGATGCGCGAGCTCTTCGCCGCGAGGTTCCCCCGGGCGGAGGGCGACTCGGAGACGGTGTGGCGCAACAGCATCCGCGCCAAGGCCCTGGACGCGCTGCGTGGGCTGCTTCCCGCGGCCACGACGTCCAACGTGGGCATCTACGGGACGGGCCAGGCCTGGGAGCAGCTCCTGCTGCGCCTGCGCGCCCACCCGCTGGCCGAGGCGCACGCCTGTGCGGACCTGATGCTGCGCGAACTGCGGAAGGTGATCCCGGCCTTCCTCACGCGCGTGGAGGTCGCCGAGCGCGGCGGGGCGTGGTCCGCCTACCTGGCCGAGACCCGCGCGGGCGTCCGGCGGGTCGCCCGGCGCCTGGTCGGCGGACTCGAGCCCGAGCCGCGCGGAGAGGTGACGCTGACCGACTGGGACCCCGAGGGCGAGGTGAAGGTGGTGGCCGCGGCCCTCTACGCCGCGTCGGACCTGCCGGACGACCAGCTCCTGGAGGTGGCGCGGCGGATGACCCCCGAGGAGCGCGCCGCGGTGCTGGAGGCCTACGTGGGCAAGCGCGGCAACCGCCGCCACCGCCCGGGCCGCGCCCTGGAGCGCACGTCCTACCGGTTCGACATCCTGGGGGACTACGGGGCTTTCCGGGACCTCCAGCGGCACCGCATGCTCACGCTGGAGTGGCAACGCCTCACCCCCAGGCACGGCTTCGTGCTGCCGGAGGCGGTGGCCGAGGCGGGCGGGGCCGGGGACTGGGAACGGGTCATGGACGCGAGCGCCGCCCTGCACGACGCCATCGAGGCCTCGGGGCTGCCGGAGGTGGCGTCCTACGCGGTGTCCATGGCGTACCGGGTGCGGTTCTACGTCGAGATGAACGCCCGCGAAGCCATGCACGTCATCGAGCTGCGCACGGCGCCCCAGGGGCACCCGTCCTACCGCCGGATCTGCCAGGCCATGCACCGGCTGATCGCCGAGCGCGCGGGCCACCGCGCCATCGCCGCGGCCATGACCTTCGCCGACCACTCCGAGGTGGCCCTGGAACGCCTCGAGGCGGAGCGGGCGGCGGAGCGGCGCCG
>JBBIOF010000144.1:0-6386 GCA_037443505.1 Candidatus Rokuibacteriota bacterium | reverse complement strand
ATGGAGGCCGACAGCGCCAGCGGCCGCTCCCGAGCGTAGCGCCCGGCCAGGAAGCCCGAGAGGATCATCACGCCCTTGGAGTGCACGGGCCCGCCCAGCTTCGCCTCGCGCTCGATGTCCACCACCCCGGGCTCGCCGGCGTAGGCGCGCGCGGTGATCCGCGAGGGCCGGCCGAAGGCGTGGTCGCCGGCGGCCAGCACGGAGATCCCGTTGACCTGCCCCACGGCCTCGCCGGCCGTGGCGATGAGCAGGGTCCCCTCGGCGATCATCCGCCGCACCCGCTCCTCCAGCAGGTTGGCGCGGTGGATCTGCTGGGCCACGGCCTCCTCCACGTCGGCGCCGGTGACCAGCTCGTGGCCCCGCCGGCTCGCGCAGAAGGCGGCCTCCCGGATCAGGTCCCGGAGCTCGCCCATCCGGGAGGTCAGCCGGCCCTGGTGGGCCACCAGCCGTGCGCTGCGCTCGATCAGGCGCGCCACCCCGTCGGCGGCGAAGTGCCGGAGCCCGTCCTCCCGGCAGACGTTGCCCACGAAGCGGGCGTAGAGGTGCTCGATCTCGGGCGTGCGCGGCAGCGACTCGTCGAAGTCCACCTTGACCTTGAACAGCTCCCGGAAGTCCTCGTCCAGCGCGTGGAGCAGGTAGTAAATCAGGGGGCTGCCGATGAGCACCACCTTCACCGAGAGGGGGATGGGCTCGGGGGCCAGCGTGGTCGCGGTGACCAGCCGCAGCTCCTCCAGCGGCTCCTGGATGCGCACGGCGCGGTCCTTGAGGGCCTTCTTCAGGGAGTCCCAGGCCAGGAAGGTGCCCAGGACGTCCCGCGCCTCCAGGATCAGGTAGCCGCCGTTGGCCCGGTGCAGGGCGCCGGCCTTGATCAGGGTGAAGTCCGTCACCAGCGCCCCGAAGTGGACCCGGTGCTCGATCCTGCCCACCAGGTTGCCGTGGGTGGGATTGGGCTCGCGCACGACCGGGGCGCCCCGCATCCCGCTGCGGTCCACCAGCACGTTCACCCGGTAGCGGTCCAGGAACGCGTCGGGCGAGGGCAGGAAGGGCAGCGCGGGCTTCGCCTCCTCGCGGTCGCGGAACTCCTCGGCGTGCCCGATGACGTCCTTCTCCACGGCGTCCAGGTAGCGCTGCACGGGCGCGAGGCCCGCGAAGCGCTCGCGCAGCTCGTGGATGAGCTGGCGGGTCGCCGCGGCGGCCACCTCGCCCGCCAGCCGCTCGTGGGCCTCCCGCGCCTCGCGCTCGAGCTGGCGGAGGCGGCGGAGCGTGGCCTCCACCCGCTCCTCCAGGGCGGTGGCGCCCGCGGAGATCCGCTCGCGCAGCGCCTCGGGCAGCGCCGCGAACTCCTCGTGGGTGAGCGGCTTGCCGAACGGAGCCGGCGCCACCGCCACCCCGCCGTGCGTGCGGAGCACTGCGAAGCCGTCGGCCCGGGCGGAGGCCTCCAGGCGCTCCATCTCGGCCTCCTGGCGGCGCCCCAGGTCCTCCAGGATCTGCGACTTCTGGCGGTTGAACTCCTCGCTCTCGAAGGCGCGCGGCAGCCGCGCCTTGCACTCCGCCACGAACCGGGCCATCTCGTCCCGCAGCTCGCGCCCGCGCCCGGGCGGCAGCTCCAGCGCCGTGGGACGGTACGGGTCCTCGAAGTTGTGGACGTAGCACCAGTCGGAGGGCACCGGCTGCTGCTCCGCCGCCCGGGCGAGGAGGCGCTGCATGGTGGTCGTCTTGCCCGTGGCCGGCGGCCCCAGCACGAACATGCTGTAGCCGGCGTGGGGCATGCCGATGCCGAAGGCCGTGGCGCTGAGGGCCCGCTCCTGGCCGATCATGGTGTCGAGGGGCGGCAGCTCCTCCGTGCTGCGGAACCCGAGCGAGGCCGGGTCGCAGGCCGCCCGCAGCTGCTCCGGCCTCAGGCGGCTGGCCATGCCCCTGCCTTCCGGATGTCCGCCATCTCCGCGGCCGCCTCGCCGAACCCGTGGGCGGCGTCGACCGGCGCCACTCCCCGGAAGTCGCTGTCCGGGTCGATGGTGAACATCACCCCGGCGGCGCCCGGGTCGGAGCGAACCAAGCGCTGCACCCCGATCGACAGGCCCACCAGCGGGAGGTCCCGGAGACGGGTCTCCCGGCACCACCGGACGAAGGACGCCGCCGCACTCACGGCCGCCCCTCCCCGGCCGCGCCGCACCAGAGGCGCGCGCGGCACGCCGCCACGCCCTGGGCGTGCGCCTCGGGGTTGCCGGCGAGGAACGGCACGGGCGCGCCCCGGTAGGACGCGACGGGGAACGGGAACAGCGGCTCCCCCGCCGGGTCGGTCAGCGCCCCGCCCGCCTCGATGACCACGGCCGCGCCGGCCGCCAGGTCCCACAGCGCCGCGCGGTGGTCCAGGACCAGGTCGAGCGCGCCGAGGGCCGCGTAGGCCAGGTGGAGCGCCACCGACCCGAAGCCCCGGAACTTGTAGCGCTCCATCCACTCGCCCACCACGGGGCCCAGCACCGGGTCGACGGGCACGCGCACCGCGACGTTGGAGGCCGCCGAGAGCGCCCGTCCGTGCACGGTGAGCCGCCGGTCGCCCGCGAACGCGCCCTGCCCGTGGAGGCTCCAGCAGGTGAACCCGGTGTTGGGGTCGTGCACCACCCCGGCCCAGGGCGCGCCGGCGCGCAGGATCCCGATGGAGACGGCGAAGCAAGGGATCCCCAGCGCGTAGTTGTTGGTGCCGTCCAGGGGGTCCAGCACCCACACGAACTCGCGGTCGAGGCCGGCGCCCCGCGCCCCCTCCTCGGCCACCAGCCCGTCGCCCGGGAACCAGGTGCCCACTTCCGCGGCGATGCGCGCCTGGCTGGCGAGATCGACGTCCGTGACGCGATCACCGGGGCCCTTCGACTCCACGCGCGCCCCGCCCGCCCTGGCCACCGCGTGGCGGCCGGCCTCGCGGGCCAGGCGGAGCGCGAGGGACAGCCGCGGGTCGGAGTGCTCCGCCATGACGGGCTACGAGAAGTACGCTTCGATCTCGTTCCGGAGCCGCTGCTCGGCCTCGAGGGCGTCGGCGCCGCGCGCCTCGAACCGCAGGCCCGTCTCGTGGGGCAGGCCGTCACGGACAATGCCCACGGGTCACTCCGCGGGCGCCGCCACGGTCACCTTCAGGGCGACCATCCGCTCGCCCTCGAGCCGGCACTCCACGGTGACGAAGTCGCCGGCCTTCACCTCCCACGAGGCCAGGCGATCCTCCACGAAGCCCCGCGGCCAGGGCGTCTCCCCCTCGGCGGCGCGGCGGACCCGCGCGAACTCCGTCTCCGGCGTTACGGCGATCACGCGCGGCGTGACGACCGTCTCGCCGCGGACGACCTTCCAGGGGCCGAGCTCGCCCACCGTGATCGTGCCCGCGCTCCGGTCCACGGCCGTGACGGAGCCCGAGTGCCTCCTCACGTCGGCGGCGGAGCCTGTCGACGCCACGGCGGCCGCCAGCGCGGCCGCCAGCAGCCAGACCACCACGCGCTTCGTGCTCATCAAGCCCTCACCTCCATGTTCTGCGGCTGCATCCGGGATGCCAGAGGCGAGCCGCGCCATTCCGGGGGGTTACGTGGCGAAGGCCGACCCTGTGGCGAGCGCCCGGTCCCCGGTGTCCCGGCGGCGCCCCACCCGGGCCGCGGGGCCGCGCGCGACGCACCCCGTTTTGCCGTGCGGGCGCGCACTTGCGCGCGTCCTGCCCGGGCGGCCGGTGGCAGTCGCCTTGCACTTTCGCGCGCTCGCTCCCCCTCGCGCCGAGCCGCCGCGCGGAGGAACACCGCCCGGAGCCCGACCGACCGAGGCGCTCCGGAGAAAGGGGTGATCGTCCCATGCTCAGGAATGCGACGTACGACCTGATGGAGACCGCCAGCGTGCTCTCCAAGGGCCTCCACCGCTACGAGACGTTCCAGCGCGACTCCAGGGGCTGCCAGGAGTGCCAGCGCATCTGGACCTACATGCGTCAGACGGACGAGGAGCAGCTCCGGCGCATCGTGGGCCACCTCAGGCAGCACTTCAACGAGGAGCTGGAGGTGAAGATCGCGTAGCGAGGCGGGCGTGCCGACCACGACCGGGCGCGAGACGCTCCGGCACCACGTCGAGGCGCTCGCCGGCGACATCGGCGAGCGCAGCGTCGTCCGGCCGCGACTTCGTGGCCTTCGTGGCGTGATCCCGCGGCGCCGGGGAGGGACAGTGGGGCCCACGCGCGCGACGTCCCGCGAGAGGAGGGATGACCGATGGCGCTGTTCGTGGTCGGAGAGGAGGTCAACCACCACGTCGGGGACCCGTCCTGCCCCGAGTGCTGGGAGGAGTATCCCGAGCCCTGCCGCTGCGGCGGGCTGATCCACGCCGCGGGCGGCCAGGAGGAGGATGCCGACGGCAACATCCTGCTGGTCACCCGGTGCGACCAGTGCGGCCGCTCCGAGGACCAGCTCGACGAGGTCTGACACCCTGGGGTCCCGGGCGGAGATCCGGCATGAAGAGGGACGAGTTCCTGGCCCACGTTCGCGAGGCCGGGCGCCTGCCGGGCGCGCGGGAGGCGGAGCGGTGGGCGAAGGCGGTCCTGACCGCCCTCGCCGACCTGGTCTCCGAGCCCGAGGCGCGGCGCCAGTTCGTGACCCAGCTCCCGGGGTTCCTCAAGTCACACCTCCTCGCCGCGCCGCTGCGGGGCCTGCCCATGGACCGCGACGCCTTCCTGCAGCACGTGGGCGCGGCGCTCGACGTGCGCGCGCCCGAGGCGGAGCGGGCGGTGGCGGCCGTGTACCCGGTGGTGCGCAAGGCCGTGGCCGCCGGGGAGCTGGAGGACTTCGAGGCGAAGATCCCGCGCGACATCGCCGCCTGGCTGGCCCGGCTGCGGTGAGCGGCGCCCCGTGCGCTGACGATCAGCAGACGGGGTACTCGCCGCGGATCAGCGCGGCGCGGAATTCCGGCAGACGCTCGAGCTCGGCCTCCACCACCTCGCGGACCGCCCCCTCCACGTCGGCCACCGCGGTCCCGCGGGGCAGGGCGAGCTGGACGCCGGTCCACGGTCGGTCCACCGGCTGGCCGATGCGGGCGGCCAGGTGCACGTAGACCTCCAGCGCCTCGGGGCACCGCGCGTGGACCAGCCGGGCCAGCCGGTGGCTCAGCAGCGTGTAGATCTTGCCCACGTGGGCCACGGGATTCTTGCCCGGGGCCGCCTCACCGCCGGTGGGCCGGGAGAAGGCGATGAGGCCGTTGGCGCGGTTGCCGCGGCCCACCTGCCCCGAGTCCGCGTCCTCCGCCGAGGTCCCGGTGAGCGTCAGGTAGGCGCCCTCGACCCCCGAGCCCGGCTGGTCCAGGCTGTTGAGCGCCCAGTCGATGGCGAAGGGCGCCGCCCGGAACCGGCCGGCGAGGGCCGCCAGGATCTCGTCCTTGCGGCGGAAGTAGGCGCGCTCGGAGGGCGTGGCGGTGCAGAGCAGCGGCATCGCCACCGTCAGGTCGACCCGGTCGTCCCGCCGCGCGGCGAAGACCTTCACGTCCTGGCCGGTGTCGGGAAAGGCCCGCTTGAAGTCCGGGCCGTTCAGGTACGCCTCCACGTCCAGCACGAGCTGCTCCGTGGGGCTCAGGGGCGCGTAGCCCGCGGCACCGCAGGTGTCGTTGGACACCACGGGTCCGGCGGCGTCCTTGAAGATCCGGCGTAGCTCCTCGGAGCCGGGTGCCAGCACAAAGCGCACGGTGAGGTCCTTGCCGGGCCGGACGTGCGGCAGGTGCGCGCCGATCCAGGCGTCCACGGCCGCCCGCGCCGCCTCCTCCACGGCAAGCCGCCGGCCGTCGACCTCGAAGGTGGCGCGGTCGCCGAGCGTCAGCTCCATCGGCTTGCGCACCTCGCCCCACCCGAACCCCTTCGGGCACTCGCCGGCGGCCAGGAGGGCCTTGTCGATGTTGTAGTGGAGGATGACGCCGGCGCGCTCCAGGTAGAGGCGGTTCAGCGCCACGGAGACGGCCTCCACCAGGGAGTCGCAGATCGTGTCGGGGTGGCCGATCCCCTTGCGCTCGACCAGCTCGATCCTCCGGCGCGCCACGGGAACGTCGGCCAGCGCCTCCACGACGACGGCGGCGTTCAGCGGCACACCTCGACGGTACCGCCAGCCTCCACCGCCCGCCAGCGCTCGGCGTCCACCCGGTACCACCGCCCGTCGGGGTCCCGGACCCAGTACTCCCGCACGATGACCTCCTCGCGGTCCTCCCTGACGCGGCCCAGCGGGTCCACGCGGATCCCGCGCACCCGGCTCTCCAGCCGGATCCGCTCGTCCTTCCCGGCGACGACGATGGTGACGGGGTCGCAGGCGAAGGTTGCGCAGCCGCCCAGGACCGGCCCCAGGGCGACGAGCGCCGCTAGTGCGCGTCGCACGGCGGCGTGCGCACCGCGAGCCGCG